>CAIYKK010000170.1 GCA_903926695.1 uncultured Burkholderiales bacterium | reverse complement strand
TTCAATGTTTGCGAACACCCCGAAAACCTATCAGCTCAATTCAGAAGGTCAGGTGAAGGTGCAAGCAGTCTCACCGCTGCGCCTGCTGTTTGCGCTGGCGTGGTTTAACAGCGTACCGACGGACTGGCTGGCGCGCTTGATGATTCAGATTAACGTCAATAAAACGTATCTTTACCGCCTGACCATGCCGCAGCCCACGGACGCAGAGATTCTCGCCAACCCAGATTTCAAACAGCTCGCCCAAAATGCGCTGCTGCTGAGCCTGGCCGCGAATTGGGACGATTTTGCCGAACTGGCCCCGCTGTTTTCGATTGCGCCCAAAGACCTGCCAAAAACCGCCAAGGCGCAAGACCAGTTGCGCGCCCAAAACGACCGCATCGTCGCCCGGCTCTACGGCATCACGGGCGCAGAACTGGCGCATTTGCTGCGCAGTTTTAAAGTGATGGCGAACAAGCGGCCCGAATATTTGACGCTGCTGGCGTAGCGGCCCGCCGCCCGCGTGGGCCGAGCGGGCAAGGCTTGGCTTAATGCTTGTGCGAATGCTGTGCGTGCGAATCACGCCCATCTGGGTCGGCGGGCGCTGACACAGGCGCGGCACCCGGCACGGGCAAATTGCCCACGTCGATTTTTCCGCGCATGCCAGCCTCCCAATGACCGGGAATCAGGCACGCCATTTCCAGCGTTTGGACGGTTGGGAAGGTGACCACGATTTCGCCCATTTTTCCCGCTTCTACGCGCAGGGCCGCGCCCGCACGTGCGCCGTGCTGGTGGCTGGCGGCGCTGACTTTGCCCGCTGCGATGTCGCGCATGAGCGCGGCGTGAGCGGCAATTTCCCCGCTGTTGCCGAGGACAAATTCGTGCGCTGTGGTGCCGTCGTTGTGGACGATGAAACGAATGGTTTCCCCGGCCTGCACGGGTACGGCGTTGGGCGTAAAGCGCATGGTGTCATCCATGCGAAGGGTGACGCTGCGGCCAATGGTTTGGGCCAGCAAGGGCGCGGTGGTTTCATGGCTGTGCGGCGCCTCTGGATTGGTGGCCAGCCACTGCCACGCGGCGTAACTGCTGCCGCTTGTCAACAAACCGACGGTGGCGACGTATATCCACGCTCCGCGCTGCCAATGAAAACCGCCGCTCATGGCGAGCGCGATAACGGAAACAAAAAACCCCGTCGGCACGACCCACGCACTGCGGGCAGGTGAATCGGGGAAGTGCTGCAAACCGCCCGTGAAAAATCCCAAACCGATGGAAAGCAGCGTGCCCCACAACAGGGTTTGCAGCAGCGTTTTAGGCGTTTGCGCCGTGGCGTGGGTCAAATGGTGTTCCCACCAGGCGCCAAACACAAAAAGAATCACGCCAATGGCCCCCGTCCACAGCGAGCGCTCCCCGCTGAAAAATCCGTGATTCACCGCGCCGGAGATAAAGCTGATCCCGGCGTATTTGAGCAGCATGCTGGCATGCTGCGATTGAAAAAAAATCGTCATAAAAACCTCAAAAAATGAAAAAAATGGCGCTCACGCGCATCGCAAAAATTCAGTTTTTCGAGGTTTCAATCGGCGGACGCAAATCGGGGACGTGCTGCCAGCGCGCCACATCCTGCGCACGGTGGGCGGGCTGGGCGTGCCGGGGTTGCGCCGTGGGCGCATAAAGCAGCGGCATGGCGACCCAAAAACCGATGCAGCAAACATGGCTCAGCGAGCTGCACGGAGGGCTGGTGTGGCTGATGCCGGATTGCTGTGACGGCTGATCTGCCATTTCATGGCACGGCATCGCGGTGTGGGCATCGGCATCGGCTGTCACCATCGGAATAGGCGGCATAGCCGGGATAGACGGCATTGCCCACGCCGTGCCAGCGAGCAGGCGCAGCAGTACGAGGGCGAAAAGGCAATGTCGGAGGAATTTCATGATGCGGTGCAATGTGCTCTGATCATAGGTTAGCGGCGGGGAAGCCGGCGAAGTCCGGCAAAAGCTGGGAATTGGTAACAATTGCGATAAGATAGTTGCAGGTTTTTCCTTAACCCCACCCTTTGGAGAAAAAATGCTCAAAAAAACCATTATTTTTACAAGCCTGATTATCGGCATGAATGCTGCGATGGCCGCCACCACATTAACTTCCGCAGAGCAGACAGAAGCAGTCACTGCGCACAACACATGGCGCGCTGAAGTGGGCACGCCCAATCTGAAATGGTCCGATAAACTCGGCGACAGCGCGCAAGCCTGGGCCGAGACGCTGAAAAAAGATCAAGCCTGCAAAATGGTTCACAGCCATGTCGCCGGCATCGGAGAAAATCTGTTTTGGGCCAGCCCGCTGACTTATTCGAGCGGCAAGGTTGAAATGCAAGCCGTCAGCCCAACCAAAGCCACCACCAGCTGGGGCAGCGAGAAAAAAGATTACACCTACGCCACAAATACCTGCGCCGCCGGTAAAGTCTGCGGCCATTACACGCAGGTGGTCTGGAATAAATCCACCGAAGTGGGCTGCGGCAAAGCCATTTGCGCTGACAAATCGCAAGTGTGGGCTTGCCAGTACACGCCAGCGGGCAATTATGTGGGGCAAAAGCCTTATTGATTGGTTTTACTGATGGCAAGTGGCTATTTTCTTGATGGAATAGCCACATTTTTATTAAGGGTTGGTTATGAGAACTTTTCAAAAAATCCTCTCGCGTCTGGTATTTTCAGTCGCTTTAATTGCAACCATAGGCTGTTCAACCTTGGGTGATAAAAACACTCCCAAAGGCGCCGGGCTAACCCCGCCCCCGCCGCCAGCAGTGACGGTGACAGCGCCCATGCCCCCATATCCAAATTATCCAGAAAAAATATCTTCAGGTGCAGCTGCACCGGTACCGCCTGTCATGGTGGATTCGGCGCTGGATGGGGCACCGAGTGCGCCTGAGCGCAACGACGTTGTCCCCGTTCTGTTTGCCACCAACCGGAATAAAACAGGCATCCAGATGCCTTATTATTTTTACGGCAACGAGCTGTCCGCTAATGCCACCAACGCCGACCCGCTTCAACGCGGCATTGCCGCCATCAAAATTCCTGCCAATCACACCAAAGGCGACGTAAAGCGTGCCGGTTTCATGCGGGTCACGCTGTCCATGTGGACAGAGTCCGAACTGGCTTCCAGATTGGGCATTGCCAAACTTCGCTCTGAAAATCCAGACACAGATTTTTCTTACCAGGCCGGTATCAAAGAGCTGAATGCCTCAGTCTTTGACCAGGCGCTAAGAAGCGCAGTGGCCAAATCAAAAAGCAAGACCGCCGTTTTGTATGTTCACGGCTATGCCAATGATTTTACGGATGCGGCATTTCGCACAGCCCAGATCGCCTTTGATCTGGCAACACCGGATTATGATGTGGTGCCTTTGATGTTCAGCTGGCCCTCTGATCCAGGCCGTGTCAAAATGAACTACATTGAGGCGCAAAAATATCGCATTGTCGTTTCAGGCGAAGCCCTGAAAAATTTTCTCCTCGAAATTAAAAACAACACCGACATTGGCACGGTTCATATCATTGCCCACAGCATGGGCGCGGAAGTTCTGGGCCAGGCCATGAAAAGTATGGGCATTTCCGGCCTGACCAAAAATGCAAATCAAAGCCCTGTCCAGCCTTTGTTCAAGCAGATTATTTTTGCGGCCCCCGATATCTCGGTAGAAACTTTCAACGACGTGATCAAGCCGGCCATCACAACCAATCACACCATCACGACCTACGGCGCAAAAACGGATATTGCGCTGTGGCTGTCATCCCTGCTGAATAAAAAAGACCGTGTGGGCAGAATTTTGAGCACTAAGGTGTTCCAGGATTGCATTGATACCGTCGATATCACAGCAGTCACGAGCGAAGGCGATTTTCTTTCCCATTCGACCTGGGCGGAGTCGCCACGGGTATTGAACGATCTTCGCTTTCTGCTTCGGGACGGACTCAAGGCTTCGTCGCGCAAGCTCAAGCTAAATGAAGACAGCTGGGCGCTGCTCAGGACTGACGCACGGTCAAATACCAAGATGGCGCCGCAGCCTGCAGTTAAAGTTCCTCTTGGTCTGGGCTGCCACCGGCAAACCGCCAGTCAATAAACCAGCGCACCGGCGCAGGGCCGTCACTTTTTGAAGCAAATTGACACGGCTTTTTTTGCTCATTGCCGCATCATAGGGTTGCTTGGGAGGGGATTCCAACTCATCAGAGGTAACCCCATGTTTGACTTCAAATCCTGCGCGGTTCTGCTGCTTTGCGTTGCTGGCGCGTTGCCCTTGAGCGCTTTCAGCGCTCCGCCGTTGCCCGTGCCCTGTGACGCGTCCAAACTTCAAGGCGCTTGCTGGAAACCGGCCATTGATGCCCGCTGGCAATACCAGTTGCAGGGCAGAGGCGGAACGGCGGCATCGGGCAATATCAACGTAAATGTTTCAGCCGTGCCTTACACCGGGGGCGCGGCCGTCAAGCCGTCGGTTTTTGACATTGATCTGTACAACCCGAACAGCGATAACGCGGTCAACACCGCCGCTGTGGGGGCGATTCACGCGGCGGGCGGCAAGGCGATTTGCTACGTCAGCGCCGGAACGTGGGAAAACTGGCGCCCCGACGCCAGCGCCTTTCCGGCCTCGGTGCGGGGCCGCAAAAACGGCTGGCCCGGCGAGGCGTGGCTGGATGTGCGCCAAACCAATATCCTGATTCCCATCATGCAGGCGCGGCTGGAAAAATGTGTTTCCGGCGGCTTTGACGGCGTGGAATGGGACAACGTGGACGGCTACAGCAACCGCACGGGTTTTCCATTGACCGCAGCGGATCAGACCAATTACAACGCCCGGCTCGCCAATATGACGCACAGCGCGGGTTTAACGGTAGCGCTGAAAAACGCCGTGGATCTGGTGCCAACGCTGGCGCCTTATTTTGATTATGCGGTGAATGAAGAATGCCAGACTTATAAAGAGTGCGGCAATTACAGCAGCAACTTTGTGCAGCAGGGCAAGGCGGTTTTTCAGGTCGAGTATTCGGGCACGCTGGCTTCGATTTGCAGCGCTGCCAATCAGGTCAACCGTAACGCGATTAAAAAGAGTCTGGATTTGTATGACACGCCTTATGCGGTGTGCCGAG
>CAIYKK010000169.1 GCA_903926695.1 uncultured Burkholderiales bacterium | reverse complement strand
GAGGAGGCTCGAACATGACAACGCCCGAACAAAAGAAAAGCAACCTGCGCCTGGCCCTGATTCTGGCGTCGGTCGCGCTGGTGTTTTTTGCCGGTTTTATGGCCAAGATGGTTTTTCTGGGCCACTGAGCCGGACGCAAGATGCTGCAGCTCAAGCGCGAAAATTTCCAGATGCTGGGCAAGCTGGGCGTGATCGTGCTGGTCATGTTTTGCTTTGGCTACGCGCTGGTGCCGATTTACAAAGCCATTTGCGAGATGACCGGCATCAACGTGCTGGCGCTCGGCGACCGGCAAATTCCCGGTGCCACCGCCACGATTGAGGCCAACACGCAGGTGGATCTGAGCCGCACCATCACGGTGGAGTTCGATGCCAATGCGCGTGGCCCCTGGCTGTTTAAACCCGCCATCAATTCGCTGCAGGTGCATCCGGGCGAGCTGGCCACGGTGATGTATGAGTTTCAGAACGTGCAGAACCGCACCATGTCGGCCCAGGCCATTCCCAGCTACGCGCCCGTGCAGGCCGGGGCGCATTTCAACAAACTCGAATGTTTTTGTTTTCGCCAGTACACGCTGGCACCGGGCGAAAAAAAGCAGTGGCCGGTGGCGTTTGTGATTGACCCCAAGCTGTCCAAGGATGTGAAAACGATCACGCTGTCGTACACGTTTTTTGAAGTCGGTGGCCGGGTGCCCGCCGCCCCGGATACGGCCAACACGCCTGATACGCCCAAGGCCGCCGCAGCGCCGGGCAGACAGGCGGGCGCATGAGCCTGCCTGCACCACCGCCGCCGTCACGCCCGAAAAAATCGCTCTGGCGCAGCGTCAAGGCTGTGGCCTGGTCGTTTGTCGGCCTGCGGGCGCGGGGCGATTTTGAGCAAGACATCGAGCATGTCAGCCTGCTGCACATCATTGCGGTGGGGCTGGCCGGGATTGTTGTCTTTGTGGCGGCCCTGGTGCTGCTGGTGAAGTGGGTGGTGGCGCCCTAGCGGGTGCGCCGCCGGTTCAAAAAACGGTTCAAAAGCCGAGTTAATGGTCGAGAAAAGCAACAGGAGTCCAGCGATGTCATTAGCCACCCACGGGGCAAGCCCGCATTATTTTGTTCCCGGCCCATCCAGCCACCCGGTGATGGCGGCCATCGGCCTGTTTTTTGTGATTCTGGGGGCCAGCCAGTGGATCAATGGCGTTGGCTGGGGCGCGTGGTGCCTGGCGCTGGGCAGGGTGATGTGGCTGGTCACGCTGTTTCAGTGGTTCCGCGACGCGATTGCCGAGAGCGAAGGCGGCCTGTACGGGCACAGGATTGACCTGTCTTTTCGCTGGAGCATGAGCTGGTTTATCTTTTCGGAAGTGATGTTTTTCGGCGCTTTTTTCACCGCGCTGTGGTGGGCTCGGGCGCATTCGGTGCCTGCGCTGGGCAGTCTGGACAACGCGCTGCTGTGGCCCGATTTCAAGGCCGTCTGGCCCAGTCTGGCCGAGGGCGTGACCGCCTCGCCCGCCCGGATCATCGAGCCGTTCGAGGCCATGACGCCGTTCTGGCTGCCGACCATCAACACCGCGCTGCTGCTGAGTTCCGGCGTGACGCTGACGATTGCCCATCACGCGCTGCTCGAAAATCACCGGGGCCGCACGATTGCCTTCATGTGGATCACCGTGCTGCTGGGCGCCACGTTTCTCTCGGTGCAGGGCTATGAATATTTCCACGCCTATTCCGAACTCAATT
>CAIYKK010000168.1 GCA_903926695.1 uncultured Burkholderiales bacterium | reverse complement strand
TCGTGGCGTGCTGTGGTCGCCAAGCTACTTTGCCGCATCGTGTGGGGGCGCGCCGATTGAAATACTCAGGCAGTACATCCAGCAGCAGCAGGCTATCGACGCGTAGGCGCTCAGACCCCCGCATAAATGCCGGGGCTTGTCGCTTGGGGAGGGTCAGGGCCAGCTGCCTTCTTCGCGGCAGTTCTCGACATGCAGCACGCCGTTTTTCTGGTCGTTCTGGATGTACACCTGCAGGGTGGTGTTTTTGGCGTACACCGTGCCGTCTTCGCAGGTGACGCTTTGCGTGGTGCCGATGACGATTTCCGCGCCGACCTTGACCTGGCAGGCGATCAGCCGGTCGAGCTGGCTCCATTCGCTGCAAATGGCATTTTGGGCGCGGTAGTCTTCACGCGGGCCGCTGGGCCGGGTCATGGCCCACCAGCCGCCGTAGGCGGTCCAGGGCTTTTGCGCGTCATACACGCGGTAAACCTGCAGCGGCGCGACGGCGGCAAATGACTGCGCCGTGCAGGTGCCGCCTTTGCCGCTTTCGTACTGCGCTTTTTTCAGCAGCGCGCTGTTGCTGGTGGCGCTCAGCGTTTCAATCGCAGCGGGCGCCGGGCCAGCGCACGTCTGGCCGTTAATGCCCATTGACAGGCTGGCGGGCGACTTTGGCAGGCCCGTGCAGGCGCAGAGCAGCAGGGCGGAAATACACAGGGTGGCTCGGGTGCGAAACTGCATCGTGTTGAAAGTTTTGGAGTCAGAGGGATTTTTGCGCTGGCTGCGTCAGGTGGTTGATCATGTCCTTGATGGCTTTCATTTGCGGGCCGGACTTGTAGGCGTAGCCCGCGCTGGTGTAGCCCCACCAATCCCAGCAGCCGTCCGGGTTGAACGGGCCTTGCGGGTTGGACGTGAACATGGTGCCCGACTTGTTGACCTGCGGGTAAAGGATGATGAGCCGGTTGCTGTCGGCCCACTGGTTGTAGCCGGTCTTGCTGTAGAACTTGTCGCCGACCGATTCAGCCGACTGGTTGCAGCCGTGCAGCGCCACATGCACCCGGCAGCTTGAGGTGCCTGACGCGCCCGCAGCACACTCGGGCGGCACATAAACATAGCCGGTCTCGGCCATGCTGGTGGCGGCGCTGGCGTAAGCGCGCTGGTTGAAGCTGATGAGCTTCCCGGCGGGCACTTCCACCCGTGGATTGAGCGGGCCGTAGATGTGCTGCAGCAGCGCCTGGGCCTGGTCGTAGCCTTGGCCGTTGGTGGTGCTGCAGTGACTGATGTAAGGCTCGGCGTTGGCCGCGCAGTCGTTGCCGTAGGCGGGCGTGATCAGCGCGTGCCCGGCGGGCATTTTGTTCACATACTGCAGCCGCTCGGGACTCACGCCCGCCTTCTGAAAAAACGACACCGTGGAATCGACCGCACGCTGGCGCACGATGTTGTCCTCGGTGCCGCTGAAAACATAAATGCGGCGCTGGCTCAGGTGATTGAGCGGGTCGATCAGCTGGGCGCTGGCGAACGATTTTGCGGAATCGAGCAGGTCTTCGGCATTGGGTTTCATCAGGCCCATGCAGATGCCCGTGAACAGCAGGTTGCCCGCCGCGCAGTAATAAGGCCCGCCCGCCACAATGCCCGCGCCCATGATGGAGGCTGAATAAGCCACCTGCAGCTGCACCGCCATGAACGCGCCCGAAGACACCCCGGAGACGGAAGTCTGCTGCGGATCGGCGCCGTAGGCGGGAAGACTGGCGGCGACGGCGGCGCTCTGGATAGCGGCGCCTTGGGCGGCAGCGGCCAGACCGAGCAGCGCAAGAGCGGCAATGGGACGTGACAGTGGCATGAAGTCCTCCTTGAAATAGCTTGTTTTTTGTAAGGGCGCAAAAAAATCAGCCCGAAGGCGAACGCCTAGCATGCCACGGATCACGTTTGCTTACAACCGTGCAAATCTGCACGGTGCCAAACCCAAGGAGGACAGTTGTTTTTTTGCTGGCGGCGCCCGGTTTGGCGGCGTTTCAGCGCTAGTAGGGGGTGAACTGCACGCCCCAGGCCACCAGCCCGGCGGCGCAGTCCACGCCGTTCAGACAGTTATCAGCTGTTAGGGGGCGCGAAAGGTGAAATGCACGCCGCCAGAAGGCCAAAGATGCTGAATTTCGTCTCCAGCTTTACGCACCACCCCGCAACCGGTGTAATCAAACCGTGGACCTTCCAGGCATAGTTTTCCATCGACAACTTTCCATGTTCCCCTGTTATTAAAGTTGCTGCCGCTGGCATAAACGGCATCACTTTCGTCAAATTGAAGCCTCACGTTACCCCAGCGGATATTGTTGGTTGAAATTCTTTTACCTTTAATCAAAGACAAAACTTCTTCAGTTGTCAGATTCACCGGCTCAGTGGTTTGTGAATGTGCTGCAATTGAGGCAAGCATGGCGATGCACAGGGGAATAATTCGTTTCATGGAAGCTCCTGATTTTTATGATTAAAAAACTAAAATTTTTCGCGGGTGCAGACAGTTTACAGATTACAAAAAGACGCTTCAAATAAAAAGCCCTCAGCGCCCCCGCGTCGCCAGCAAACCCCGCCCCGCCGCCCACGCATTTATATCCTCCTTGCGAATCGCGGCCGCCATCAGGCCCGGAAACGCATCCGGCGTACACGCAAACGACGGCACGCCCAGCGCGGCCAGCTTGGCGGCCAGGGCGCGGTCATAGGACGGCGCGCCTTCGTCGCTCAGCGCCAGCAGGGTGATGAACTGCACGCCCGAAGCCACCAATTCGGCGGCGCGGCGCAGCAGATTGGCTTCCACGCCGCCTTCGCACAAATCCGAAATCAAGACCAGAATCGTGTTCGCCGGTTCGCGGATGATGGACTGGCAGTAGCCCACCGCGCCGTTGATGTCGGTGCCGCCGCCCAGTTGCACGCCAAACAGCAGCTCCACCGGGTCATCTAACTGCTCGGTCAGATCGACGATGGCCGTGTCGAACACCACCAGTTTGGTTGCCACGGCGGGCAGCGAGGCCATCACCGCGCCAAAAATGCTCGAATACACCACCGACGCGGCCATCGAGCCGCTCTGGTCGATGCACAGCACGACTTCGCGCTGCGGGCTGCGCGACTTGCGGCCATAGCCGATGAGCCGCTCGGGCACGATGGTGCG
>CAIYKK010000167.1 GCA_903926695.1 uncultured Burkholderiales bacterium | reverse complement strand
GTCGGGCGTGGCAAATTGCAGCAGCTCGACGCGGCCCGCGCCAAAACCGCCAAGGGGCGTGATCCAGGCGCTGGGGCGTAGCTCATAGCGCGCTTCGGTGTCTTCGTAGCTGGCAAAAGTCCGGTCGCGCTGCATCAGGCCAAAGCCTTTGAGTCGGTTCACGGCAAACGAAGTCACCAGCGTGGAAGCCGGGTTTTGCAGCGGACGCCAGAGCCATTCACCGCCACCTTGGCCGTCGTCAAGGGCGATCATCAAGCCGTCCGAGTCGTGAACCTCGGGGCGAAAGTCGCCGGGGCGCGGTTGATTTTCACCGAAGAAAAACATGCTGGTCAACGGTGCCAGCCCCAGCGTGGCCACGGGCTTGTCGGTGGCGCGCATGAAAATTTTGGCGTGGACTTCGGTGACGGTGTCGTCGCCCGGTTTGACATCGAAGCGATAGGCGCCCGTCATGCGCGGCGAATCCAGCAGCGCAAAAATCGTCAGCGGGCCGGGGATGTTTGCGCCTGTGCCCGTGCCTGCGATTGCTCTTCTGCCTGCGCCTGCACCGCTGTCCGTGCCAGCGGGCCGTACCAGCCAAAAATCGGTGAAGCGGGGGAATTCTTCCTGAGCCACGCCGACCGTATCGACGGCCAAGCCACGCGCCGACAGGCCGTAGCGTTGGCCCGTGCCCAGCGCCCGGAAGTAGCTTGCGCCGGAAAAAACAATCAGCTCGTCCTTGTGCTCGGGTGAATGGAGGTGGCTGAAGGCGCGCACCCCGCCGTGGCCCAAGTCGCCCCAGTTTTGCGATTGAAACTGGTTTTTGCCAAAGTCAAAAGTGGCCGGGTCGTAGGCCAGCGGCTTGACACCATCGGGTCTGATTTCATGGATACGCACCGCATCGCCCAAGCGCCCGACGTGGAAAAAATTGACCTCGTAGGGCAGCTTTTCAGCGCGCCACAGGTTCAGCGCGGGCTTGTAGCGGATGTCGCGGTAGCTGTCGTAATCCAGCGTCGCCAGCTCGGGCGGCATGGTCTGCACGGTGGGCTGAAACGGCGTCTGGGCGCGCTGGCGGGCGAGCGCGGCCACGTCGTTGATGTCCCAAGCCAGCGCCTGACCGCCTCCCAGCAGCAGCGCCGCGCCGCAACTCAGCGCCGAAAAACACGCCTTCCACGCGGGCGCGCTGGCGGTTCGGAACGGGCTGAAAAAAACAGGCATGGCCTGACTAGCGCAAACCCTGTGCCAGCTTGAAAAATTCGTTTTAAATCAACGACTTGAATTGATCAGCAAGTCGTTTTCCGGCAAAGCCACGGCGATTTCGTAAAAAACTTCGGGAAAACCCTGAGTTTTGTCGCCGGACAGCGACAGCATTCCGGCCTGATTTAAAAAACCGTTTGAAATCAAAGGCTTGGCTTGTCGCTAAAAAGCGACTCGGAAAAAGTCAGGCCGGAGGCGGTGGCGCGCCGTCGGCCTTGAAATGGCCGGGCGTCAGGCCGTGTTTTTGCATCAGGCGGTAAAACTCAGTGCGGTTGCGGTCGGCCAGCCGGGCGGCGTCGGCGACGTTGCCGTCGGTGAGTTTCAGCAGGCCGACGAGGTAGTCACGCTCAAAGCGCTGCTTGGCTTCTGCCAGCGTCAGCACCGGCACGCTGGGCGAGCGCAGCGCGCGCTGCACCAGCGCCAGCGGAATCAAGGGCGTGGTCGAGAGCGCGCAGACCTGCTCGACGACGTTGTAGAGCTGGCGCACATTGCCCGGCCAGGCGGCGGTGCTCAGCGCCTTGAGGGCTTCGGGGGCGAAGCCGCTCAGGCGCTTGCCGTATTTGGCCGCCAGCGTGACCAGAAAATGGTTCGCCAGCAGCGGGATGTCCTCGCGCCGCTCGGCCAGCGGCGGCAGCGTCAGCGTCACGACGTTGAGCCGGTAATACAGGTCGGCGCGGAAGTCGCCGCTGGCCATCGCCGCGTCCAGGTCGCGGTGCGTGGCCGACAAAATCCGCACATCGACCGGGATCGACTGGCTGGAGCCGACCGGGCGCACCTGGCGCTCCTGCAGCACGCGCAGCAGCTTGACTTGCAGCGCGGGCGGCATGTCGCCGATTTCGTCCAGCAGCAGCGTGCCGCCGTCGGCCGCCTGAAACAATCCCTTGTGATTCGCCACCGCGTCGGTGAACGCGCCCTTGACGTGGCCGAACAGCTCGGATTCGAGCAGCGCCTCGGGAATCGCGCCGCAGTTCACGGCGATGAAAGGTTTGTTGGCGCGGGCGCTGGCTTGGTGAATCGCCTGGGCGAGCATTTCTTTGCCGGTGCCGCTTTCACCGCGCAGCAGCACGCTGGCGTCGGACTGGGCGACCATTTGCGCTTCGGCCAGCGCTTCGGCCATGCGGCTGGAGCGGCTGATGATGTGCGTTTGCCACGCCTGCGGGCTGCCGCGCTGGGCCGGGCTGGCGGGCGCGCTGAGGGCCAGCGCCTGGGCGATTTTGTCGAGCAGCGCCTTGCCGTCAAACGGCTTGGTCAAATAGGTGAACACGCCGCGCTCGGTGGCCTGCACCGCGTCGGGAATCGTGCCGTGCGCAGTCAGCAAAATCACCGGCAGGGACGGATGCTGACGCCGGATGTCGTCAAACAGCGCCAGGCCGTCCTTGCCGGGCAGGCGCACGTCGCTCAGCACGAGCTGGGGGCGCTCCAGTTGCAATTGGGTCAAGGCCGCTTCGGCGGAGGTGACGGCGGTCACGCGGTAGCCTGCGGCGGTGAGGCGAATCGTCAGCAGGCGCAGCATGTCGGCGTCGTCATCGACGACGAGCAGGTAGGCGGGGGCGGGCGTGCTCATGGCGCGGCGCGGCGGTGCCGACTGGTCGGGGCAGACGCGGCGGATGCGGGTGTTGCAGCGGTTGCAGCGGTCGTGGCGGTCGTGGCGGAGGCGACGGGCGCGGGCAGGCGGCTGGTCAGGCTGCGCTCGATGGCTTTGAGCGCTTCGAGGCGTTCGCGGGTCTGGTCGAGGCGGCGCTGGGCTTCGCGCAGTTGCTGGGCCTGTTTTTCGAGCTGCTCTTCGACGCGGCGCTGTTCGCCGTAGCGGGCGGCCAGCAGGCGCGCCAGCGGCTGCAGCGGCTGGGCGTCGGGCGCGGCGCTGTTGAGGATGCGGTTGAGCAGTTCCTGCGCCCGCGCCAGTTCGGGCGTCTGGCGCAGCTGGCCGAGTGCCAGAGCCAGCTGCAGCTGTTCGGACGGCGCGGACGGATTGCCGAGCCGGACGATTTCCTGCACCAGCTCGGGCGTGGACAGCATCCGCACATGGTCGGCGTAGGCCAGCAGGAGCATGGCGGCTTCAGCAGGCGGCAGGGCG
>CAIYKK010000166.1 GCA_903926695.1 uncultured Burkholderiales bacterium | reverse complement strand
GGCCTTGACCGGCGGGCGGTAAAGCACAAAGTCGCCGTAGCGTTGCACCATGAAATCGATCACGTCCTGATCCGACTGGCCGCGCGCCAACTGCTCGCGCACTTGGTTTTTCAGCTCGACGGCCAGCGGCGCCTGCGAGTCGGCGATGGTCTGGTTCTGGCAGACCAGACAGCGCAGCTCTTGCGCCAGTTGCGTGACACGCAGCTCCAGCGCCGGGGTCACGGCTGCAGGCGCGCCCTGCCCGGCGTGGGCGCTACCAGTCCACAGCAGCACGGCGGCGCAAAAAAGCCCCAGCAGCGCGGCGCAAAGTGAGCGAAATGGCGCTTTAGCCACCGCTCAACTCCTTCAGCAGGGGAAGAAATTTGTCCTTGATGTCATCCTCCGTGACAGGCCCGGCGTGCTTGAGGCGAATGAATCCACTTTTGTCGATGACGAAGGTTTCTGGCACGCCGTACACGCCATAGTCGATGCCCACCTTGCCGTCCGAATCAAAAGCCGAGAGCTGATAAGGGTTGCCAAAACTGGCCAGCCATTTGTTGCCCGCCAAGCGTGTATCGGTGTAGTTCAGGCCGACGATGGGAATGGCTGCTTCTTTGGTCAACGCCATCAGGGCGGGCAGTTCGGCGCGGCACGGCGCGCACCACGAAGCCCAAACATTGAGCACCCAGACTTTGCCCAGCATGTCTTTCGGGCTGAAACTTTTTTGGGCATCGTGCAGTTGCGTCAAGGTAAAGGCGGGCGCTGGTTTGCCGATAAAGGGCGAAGGAATTTCCTGGGGTTTGAGGCGCAGGCCAATGCCGAGAAAAACCAGCAGGATCAAAAAAATACCGAGTGGAAGAGCGAAGCGTTTCATAAACCGAATTAAAGAAAAGAGTGAACAGGACTAGAGATCGGTGGGGACGCCGCTGCACGTTTGCGAGCGCCCATGCGGTAGCGCCGGTCGGAGGCGGCCAAAGCGCCCCCCAAGGCTATCGCCAGGCAGCCGGCCCAGATCCAGCTGACAAAAGGTTTGTGCTGCACGCGCACCAGCCAAGCACCGTCCGGGGCGGCCTCACCGATGGAGACGTACAGGTCTCGGGTGAACCCCCGGTCAATCGCCGCCTCGGTCATCGGCATTTTCTGCACTGTGTAGAAGCGCTTTTCAGGATGCAGCGTCGTAATGCCGTCAGCGCCCCGGCGCACCTCAAAAGTGCCGCGCGCGGCGATGTAGTTCGGCCCCTGGATTTTTTTCAGCGCCGAAAAAGTGAACTCGTAGGCACCCAACGTGACGCTCTGGCCAACGTGCAGGCTCGCATCCTGGGCGCTTTCCATGCCTTTGACCAGCGTGACGCCAACCACAAAAATGCCAATTCCCGCGTGCGCAATGACCATGCCCCAGTAGCTGCGCGGCTGGCGGCTGATGCGCTTGAGCAGCGACGCCCCAGCAGGCGCATGCGCGAGGCGCTGCACCACCTGCGACAGGGTCGCGAACAATATCCACAGCGCGAGCATCACGCCAACGGCCACCATCACCGAGGTCTTGAACACCAGCAAAGCCAGTGCCGCCACCACAGCCGCCCCCAGCGCCAGCCAGCGCAAACGCCCCAGCACGGCTTGAATCGAATCGTTTTTCCAGGCCAGAAACGGCCCGACCGCCGTGAGCAGCAGCAGCGGAATCATCAGCGGCACAAACACCGCTTCAAAATAAGGCGGACCGACCGATATTTTTCCCAGATTCAAGGCGTCCAGAAACAAAGGGTAGAGCGTTCCGAGCAGGATGGTGCCAGCCGCCACGACCAGCAAGACGTTGTTCACCAGTAGCAGGGCTTCGCGTGAAAACAGACTGAACTGGCCGCCGAGCCCGATTTTGGGCGCGCGCCAGGCGTACAGCGCCAACGAGCCGCCGGTGACGATGGCGAGAAAAATCAGAATATAAAAACCGCGGCGTGG
>CAIYKK010000165.1 GCA_903926695.1 uncultured Burkholderiales bacterium | reverse complement strand
TCAAAGACCTGGCCGATAAAAAAAGCGAGATTTTTGACGAGGATATTCTGGCGCTCGTCTCCGACGAGAGCGCGGCCCAGGGCAACGATCAGTACGGGTTTGTCTCGCTGTCACAGCACAGCGAAACCGGTGAGCGTCCGCAGGCCAGCGTGGTTTTCACCGTCGCGGGCAAAGAGGTTAAGGGCGAGTCGGATGGCAACGGTCCGGTCGATGCCTCGCTCAAGGCGATTGAAACCCACGTCAAGAGCGGCGCGGAAATGGTGCTGTATTCGGTCAACGCCATCAGCGGCTCGACCGAAAGCCAGGGCGAAGTCACGGTGCGCCTGCAAAGCAGTGGCCGCGTGGTCAACGGCGTGGGCGCAGACCCCGATATCGTGGTCGCCTCGGCCAAGGCCTACCTCAGCGCGCTGAACAAGCTGCACAGCAAGGCCGATAGGGTAGCTGCTCAAGGGTAACTATTGGTTTTTCCAACAAAAGCCTTTTGGATTCAACAACTTGATGCAGGCGTCCGGGGCTTGCTCCAGGCGCACGACAACCAAGTCGTTACAATTGATTCTGTTGTTAAGAAAGTCACGCAAGCATTTGATATTGCGTGACTTTTCTATTTCTATACACTGCAGTCAGTTCATTAAGCAACCCCACAGCAGGCCTACCGTCATGTCTCTCCAGATCCTGAATCGCGCATTAAACGCACTGAAAATTGTTGGATTTTGCGTTTTATCAGTTTCGCTGGCAGCGCCCACTGCCAATGCTGCAACTGCCCGATCCTCCCGATCAGCCGCCAAGGGCTTGATTGTCAAAGTGCCTCATGTTGCCAAGTCCAGCGCCTTCAAAAACGGCACGTCTGCCCGCCTCGCCAGCAGGCACAAGGCTGGCAAGCATGGAAAGGCGCTGGCCAGCGCCTATGTAGCGGCGCCCGTTTTGTCGTTCGGCCAGATTGCCGGGCTGCACAGCGCGCAAGACCCGCTGGACCTCAAGTCCAGCGTCGCGCTGGTCATTGACCAGGACACACGCGAAGTGCTGCTGAAAAAAAATGAACTGGTCGTGCTGCCCATTGCCTCGCTCACCAAACTGATGACGGGCGTTGTCATCAGCGAAGCCCGGCTGCCGATGGACGAGATGATCACCGTCACGCAGGACGATGTGGACACCGAAAAGCACAGTAGTTCGCGCCTCAGCGTCGGCGCCGTACTGACGCGTGGCGAATTGCTGCACCTGGCCCTGATGTCCAGCGAAAACCGCGCCGCTCACGCCCTGGGCCGCACCTATCCCGGCGGGCTGGACACTTTTGTCGGTCTGATGAATTCCAAGGCCACGGCGCTGGGCATGCATGACACCCGCTATGTCGAACCAACCGGCCTGTCCAGCCGCAACCAGTCCAGCGCGCAGGATCTGGCCGCGCTGGTCAATGCCGCCTACGGCGATCCGATCCTGCGCGAGCTGACAACGTCGCCCAGCTACCAGATTGCCATTGGCAACCGCACCCTGCAGTACAAAAACACCAACGGCCTTGTGAAAAACCCGGAGTGGGATATCGGCCTGCAAAAAACCGGCTACATCAACGAAGCTGGTCAATGTCTGGTCATGCAGGCCAAGATTGCCGGGCGCAAGCTGATCATGGTGTTTCTGGATTCCGCTGGCAAGCTCAGTCGCATTGGCGACGCTGAGCGGGTCCGCCGCTGGGTCGAAGCCAGCCCTGTCGAGGCCTCTTCCAAAGAGCGCATCAGTGCTTCGCTGAAATAAACCGGGCTTGCCAGGGCTGTTTTTTTTACGAACGATCGTCTTAAGGCAGCGCTAAGAACGCGGCGGCATCATTGGGTAACTTAAAAAATCCCAAGGAGTTGCCGATGAGTTCAGTGTTTGCCCCTCTGTTTGCGTTTCGTGCTTGCGCCGTTGCTGTGGCGCTGGCTGGTGCCGTTTTTGTGCCCGCTGCGCAGGCTGCCACACCAGCCGACATGGTCAAGGGCTACACCGCCGAGTCGGGCAAGACTGCCAATCCGGTGCGTGGCCAGCAGTTGTTCACCACCCGCCAGGGCCGCGAATGGAGCTGCGCCTCTTGCCACGGCGTGGTGCCCACGCAAGACGGCAAGCACGCCTCGACCGGCAAGGCCATCAAGCCGCTGGCACCCGCCTTCAACCCCGAGCGCTTCACCGATTCGGCCAAAACCGAAAAATGGTTTCGCCGCAATTGCAACGATGTGATGGGCCGTGAATGCACCGCAGGCGAAAAAGCCGACGTGCTGAGCTGGCTGATGACGCTCAAATAAGGAAAAACTTCTCATGTTTCAAATTCGTAATTCTTTGCCGCGCATCGCGCTGGGGCTGCTGGCTGCGCTGAGCTTGGCGCAGGTCGCGCTGGCCGATGACGATGGCGGTGATCGTGGCCGCCGCGTGCCGCTGCTGCCCAAGTACAAGCAGGAATGCGCCGCCTGCCACACGGCGTATCCGGCCGGCATGCTGCCCGCCGCGTCGTGGCAACGGATCATGGGCAATCTGTCCAAACATTACGGCGCGGATGCGTCGCTGGACCCGGCGACGGTCAAGGAGCTGTCCGGCTGGCTGGGCGCCAACGCGGGCACTTACAAGCGCGTGCGCGAAGAGCCGCCGCAAGACCGCATCACCCGCTCGGCGTGGTTTATCCGCAAGCACGATGAGGTGTCCGCCGCCAGCTGGAAACTGCCCGCCGTCAAGAGCGCGGCCAACTGCGCCGCCTGTCACACGCAAGCGGACAAAGGAGATTTCAATGAACACAACGTCCGCATCCCGCGCTGAAGCGGGCACCGAAATCGGCGCCCAAACCGGCGCGCAGGCGCTGCCGTCGCGCCGCATCATCGACGCGCCGACCCGCGCTTTTCACTGGCTGATGGCGCTGAGTTTTGCAGGCGCGTACATCACCGCCGAGGGCGAGCGCTGGCGCTTGGTGCATGTCACGCTGGGTTATACGGTGATCGGGCTGCTGGTGTTTCGCGTGCTGTGGGGACTGCTGGGGCCGCGTCAGGTGCGTTTATCAGTTTGGGCGGGCAAGCTGCGCGGCGTCAAAGCGTTTGTGCAGACGCTCAAGGCCGGGCGCGTGAATTTTCAGGCCGGGCAGAATTTGCTGCAGACGCTGGCCATCGTCGCGCTGCTGGCGCTGCTGGTTTTTACCTCGGGCAGCGGCTACAGCGTTTATCAGGAGCTGACCGGCGAGTGGATGGAAGACGTGCATGAAGTGCTGGGCAATGCCGCGCTGGCCATCGTCGGCCTTCATCTGGTGATGGTGGCGGCGGGAAGTCTGCTGCGCCGCCAGAACCTGGCGCTGACCATGGTCACGGGCCGCACGCCGGGCCGTGGCCCCGATCTGGTCAAGAAAAACCGCGCCCCGCTGGCCGCGCTGCTGCTGGCCTGTGTGCTCGCGGGCTGGGTGTGGCAATGGCAAAATGCGCCGTCCGCCGCTGGACTCGCCGCCTGGCCCGACGCCGCAGCAACCCAGAGCCGCAGCCACGCCGATAGCGACGACTGAATCTCCTTCTGATAACGAAAGCCTTCACGCCATGCGAATTTTGCTAGTGGAAGATGATTCCCTGCTGGGCGACGGCCTGCGCGCTGGCCTGCGTCAGCTCGGGTTTTTGGTGGACTGGGTGCGCGACGGCGAAGCCGCCGAGCGCGAATTGCGCACCGGCACTTACGCCGCCGCCGTGCTTGACCTCGGATTGCCGCGCAAGGACGGGCTGGAAGTTTTGAGCAGCTTGCGCCGCACGGGTGTGACCACGCCGGTGCTGGTGCTGACCGCCCGCGATGCCGTACACGAGCGCATCCGGGGGCTGGACGCCGGGGCCGACGATTACGTGGTCAAGCCCGTCGATCTCGACGAACTGGCCGCCCGGCTGCGTGCGCTGGTGCGCCGCGCCCACGGCCAGCCGCTCGAATGCCTGAGCGCGCAGGACGTGGTGCTCGACGCGGCAGCGCGCTCGGTGCGCCGCGCTGGCGAGCTGGTAATGCTGTCCACCCGCGAGTTTGATTTGCTGCAGGCTTTCATGCTCAGTGCCAACCGCGTGCTTTCGCGTGAGCAGCTGGAGCAAAGCCTCTACAGCTGGGGCTACGAGGTTGAAAGCAACGCCATCGAAGTTCATATCCACAACCTGCGGCGCAAGCTCGGCGCGGGCTTGATTCACACCGTGCGCGGCGTGGGCTACATGCTGCAGCGCGACGCGCCAGTGGCATGACGGCGCTTGGCAGGCCGCGTTCGCTGCAGGGCCGCCTGCTGGCGCTGGTGCTGGCGGCGGTGGTGCTGATCTGGCTGGTGACGGCGCTGGTGACGTGGCTCGATGTGCGCCATGAAATCGACGAGCTGCTCGATGACCACCTCGCCCAGGCCGCCGCCTTGCTGGTGGTGCAGCAGGCGCAAGACACCGAAGAAAGCGAAACCCACAACTACATTGATGTGCCCATGCTGCACGGCCATAAATCCAGAGTGGCGTTTCAAGTGTTTCACAAAAATCGGCTGGAGATGCACTCAGCCGACGCGCCCGAGCAGCCCATGCACGAGGCGGGCAAGTCGTTCAGAGCCGGGTTTTACACCGTGAACATGGATGGGATCAACTGGCGGGTTTTTAGCGCCTATGGGGCTGAGCAAGATGTTCAGGTGTACGTGGGCGAGTTGATCGAATCGCGCTCTGAGATTGTCTGGGCCGTGCTACGCAACATGATCTGGCCAATGGCGCTGGCCCTGCCGTTGCTGGCGCTGGCGCTGTGGTGGGCGGTGTCGCGGGGTTTGGTGCCGCTGCGCCGACTCGGCGACGTGCT
Organism: uncultured Burkholderiales bacterium; assembly: GCA_903926695.1. Taxonomy (GTDB): domain Bacteria; phylum Pseudomonadota; class Gammaproteobacteria; order Burkholderiales; family Burkholderiaceae_C; genus Polaromonas. The sequence continues at coordinate 3,405 of CAIYKK010000165.1, read as the reverse complement.
GACCGAGCGCCCGGCCAACGTGATGGAGCCGCTGGTGCTCGACGGCGCGCCTGCCGAAATCGCCCCCATCGTTCAGGCGCTGAACAGCCTGCTGGCGCGCATAGGCGGGCTGATGGAAACCGAGCGGCGCTTTACCGCCGACGCCGCCCACGAACTGCGCACGCCCATTGCCGCCATCCGCGCCCAGGCGCAGGTCGCCATGAGCGAGGCCGACCCGGCGCTGCGGCGCCACGCGCTGCAAGGCACTTTAGAGGGCTGCGACCGCGCCACCCGGCTGGTCGCGCAGTTGCTCACGCTCTCGCGGCTGGAAATCGCCTCGGCCACCGTCATGGCTGCGGTTGATTTGCGGGCGCTGGCCCAGCAGGCCGTCGGCGACGTGGCGCCCAAAGCCATCGCCAAAAACCAGCATATTGAATTCGACGCCACCGAACCCTGCAGCATTCCGGGCAACGAGACGCTGCTGGCCGTGCTGGTGCGCAACCTCGTCGATAACGCCGTGCGCTACAGCCCACCCGGCGCACGCGTCACCGTGGCCGTGCAGCAGCAGGGAGGCCAGGTCACGTTGACTGTCGAAGACAGCGGGCCGGGGCTGGCCGAAGCCGACCGCCAGCGGCTGGGCGAACGGTTTTTCCGGGTGCCGGGCAGCGCCGAGAGTGGCAGCGGGCTGGGCTGGTCTATCGTGCAGCGCATCGCCGCCGTGCATGGGCTGGTCGTGCAGGTCGCGCCGTCGGCCACGCTGGGCGGTCTGGCCGTGCGGGTGCAGGCGCCCGCGCCTGCAAACTTCGTTACCTGTTGACCGCCACAAGCGCGGGCAAGGCTTTGCATAATGGTTTTTTCTGTCTTTTTTTTCAGGAGAACCTCATGCCTTCGTACAACATTGCCGTCGTGGTGGGCAGCCTGCGCCAGGACTCTGTGAACCAGAAGTTTGCCAAGGCGCTGGAAAAAATCTTTCCGCCCGATTTCCGCTTTACCCACGTCCACATTGCCGACCTGCCGCTATACAACCAGGACAACGACGGCGCGCCGCCCGCGCAGGTCAGGCGCCTCAAAAGCGATATTGCAGCGGCGCAAGGTGTTTTATTTGTGACGCCCGAATACAACCGCTCAGTTCCCGGTGTGCTGAAAAACGCGCTCGACCACGGCTCGCGCCCCTACGGCCAGAGCGCCTGGAATGGCAAGCCCGCAGGCGTCATCGGCGTTTCGCCCGGCGCGGCAGGCTCGGCGATGGCGCAGCAGCACCTGCGCAACATCCTGGCCTACCTGAATATGCCCACGCTGGGCCAGCCCGAAGCTTTCATTCAGCACAAGGAAGGGCTGTATGACGACACCGGCAATATCGGCGAAGCCAGCCGCAAATTTCTGCAAGGCTGGGTCGATGCCTACGTCGCCTGGGTGAAAAAACACGCCTGAGCCGCACTCAAAAGCGCAGGCGGCGGCGCGCAGGTGCGGGCGTAGCGGTGTTAACCTCTTGGCCTCCGGGCGTGCGCCCTGTCTTTCAACAGCGCGCCGCCTTCTTCACCCAACAAAGTAGGAATATCAAGCATGGGCGCACAGTGGAAAGCAAAAGGCAAGGAACTGGCAGCAAACGCCAGAGGCAAACTGTTTGGCCGTCTGGCCAAAGACATCATGGTGGCCGCCCGCAGCGGCGCTGACCCGGCCTCCAACGCCCGCCTGCGCCTCGTCGTTGAGCAGGCGCGCAAAGTCTCCATGCCCAAAGAAACGCTGGAGCGCGCCATTAAAAAAGGCGCGGGCCTGACCGGCGAAGCGGTGCATTTTGAGCACGTCATTTACGAAGGTTTTGCGCCGCACCGCGTGGCCGTGATGGTCGAATGCCTGACCGACAATTTAAATCGTACCGCGCCCGAAATGCGCGTGCTGTTTCGCAAAGGCCAGCTCGGCACGTCCGGCTCGGTGTCGTGGGACTTCAACCACGTTGGCCTGATCGAAGCCGAACCGACCGCCCCGGACGCCGACCCGGAACTCGCCGCCATCGAAGCGGGCGCGCAAGACTTTGAGCCGGGCGACGAAGCAGGCCACACGCTGTTTGTGACCGACCCGACCGACCTCGATCTGGTCAGCCGCGCACTGCCTGCGCAGGGCTTTACCGTACTGTCGGCCAAGCTGGGCTACAAGCCGAAAAACCCCATCGACCCGGCCACCTTAAGCGCCGCCGATCTGGACGAAGTCGAAGCCTTTCTGGCCGCCATCGACGGCAACGACGACGTGCAAAACGTCTATGTGGGACTCGCTGGCTAAAGCCGGGTAAAGCCGGGTGCCGCCCGCTTTTGCCGCCGCCGGGCTGACGCTGCGCAACGTCCGGCGCGATTTTCCTGAGTGGCATCTGGGCCGCCCGCGCTATGCGCTGTGGGCGCTCGATGTGGATGTGTCCCCTGTGCGCCAGCGCGTGCAGGCCGCGCAAAACCATCTGGCAGAGTTTCTGCTGGGCGACTACCAGCGCCAGCCGCACATCACGCTCAGCCTGTGCGGCTTTCCCAGCGACACGCCCCGGCACGCCGACGATTTTGGCCCCGAAACCTTGCGCGCCCAGATTGACGCGCTGCAGCAGGCGCGGCTTGAACCGTTTGAGATTGACATTGGCGCGCTGGACAGCTTCACCTCCGCGCCCTATTTGACTGTGAGCGACGTGGGCGGCCACATCGCCGCGCTGCGCCGCTGCCTGGCCGCTGGCGACCGCAACGAACCCGATGGCGCTTACACGCCGCACGTCACCGTGGGGCTGTACGCCGACGCCTGGCCGACGGCAGCCGTGCAGACGCGGCTGGACAGTTTTGCCTGCGGCGAGCCACTGCGCCTTCGCGTGACGGGCGTGAGTTTGATGGCTTATGCGGCGCGGGAGATTGGCGGGCCTTTGACGCGAGTGGCGGATTATGATTTTGGCGGAGGTGCTTTAGACATTAGACATTATTGAGAACCTAAGCACTTCTCCGAAACGCCATGTATGGCGATTATTTTAGAGCGTACTATTTCGTAATTTTCTTAAAATAAAAAACAGTTCTCCAAAGTCGATAAATATCTCGAACTTGAATTGCTGATAAAAACGAAATAGCTTTTAACCAGTAAAAACTTATAAAATTGTGTAATGCGCACGCCAACTCCACGACAAGATCATTATAGTCGGCTGTGGTATTGCGAAATAAATCCTTCACAATTCTAAGGCGCTCGATACCTGAAATCACATGCCCCACAACAACTCGAATGCTTGAGATTAATTGATTGCTCTTCTTTTCATCATTGGTCAAGCTAAGACCTTTTGGCTTTTTCTTTGGTTCTTGAAACTTCTGATCGTCTGGATTTGAGGGGCGAACAATCGGTCTTTCAGTTCCATCAATCACATAGGCTTGCGGTACCTCGTTTTCCAATTTCTCCAACATATCAGCAGTTATC
>CAIYKK010000164.1 GCA_903926695.1 uncultured Burkholderiales bacterium | reverse complement strand
CTCGCGGCAGCGTTTGATGAAGGGCACGCTGGCGCGCACGAAGTTCATGTTGCCTGCAATCGGCTCGATCATCAGGCAAGCGATGTCTTTGCCGTGCAGCGCAAAAACTTCTTCAAGCTGGGCGATGTGGTTGTATTCCAGCACCAGCGTGTGCTGCACGACTTCGGGCGGTACGCCCGCGCTGGTCGGGCTGCCGAAAGTGGCTAGACCCGAGCCGGCTTTTACAAGCAGCGCGTCCGAGTGGCCGTGGTAGCAGCCCTCGAACTTGATGATCTTGTTGCGCCCGGTCGCGCCGCGTGCCAGCCGGATCACGCTCATGGTCGCTTCGGTGCCGGAGCTGACGAGGCGCACCATTTCAATCGACGGCACGAGTTTGACGATTTCCTCGGCCATTTCGACTTCGCGCTCGGTCGGCGCGCCGTAGGAAAAGCCTTCGAGCGCGGCTTTCTGGACGGCTTCGAGCACCGCCGGGTGGCCGTGGCCCAGAATCATCGGCCCCCACGAGCCGATGTCGTCGATGTAGCGCTGGCCGTCGGCATCCCAGAAATAAGCGCCCTGGGCGCGCTGGATAAAACGCGGCGTGCCGCCCACGGCCTTGAAGGCGCGCACGGGCGAATTGACGCCGCCGGGAATCAGGCGCTTGGCACGCTCGAACAGCGCTTCGTTACGGGAAATGACGGATTTAATGTTTTGTTCCATTGGGGGGCAGCTCGAAAGGGGATTTGGGAGTCACGGCGGCATTGTCGCCGGGCAGGTCCGGGTCGGGCGTTTCGTCGTCGGGGGCGTCATCGTCTTCGGCCTGCGCCCAGAACAGGCGGTCGGGCAGGATGTTGCCCATGCCGGGATGAAACCCGGACTCCAGGCTATTGTCCAGGTAAGTCAGCGCTTCGGACGTGGCGGCCTGCAGGTCGTGGCCGTTGGCCAGCAAGGCGCACAGGGCGGCTGACAGGGTATCGCCCGCGCCTTCAAAAACGGCCTCGAAGCGCTCGAACTTTTCGCTGTACAGGACCGTTTGCGGCGTGGCCAGCACGTTGTCAATGAACTGGTCGGGCAGGGGAATGCCGGTGACCAGCGTGTAGGGCACGCCCAGGCCGGAGGCGGCCTTGGCAATGTCGCGCGCCGACGGGCTGCGCTCGGCGGGCCAGTCGGGCAGCAGCCAGCGCCACAGGGTGCTGTGGTTGCCGATCAGGAGCGTGGTCTGGGGCAGCATCAGCTCACGAAAGGCGTCGAGGTAGCTGTCGATCTCGCTGTCTTCCCACCACGACAGGCTGGGCATGTAGGCCACCAGCGGCACCTCGGCGTAGTCCGAGGCGATTTCGGCAATGGCGCTGATGTTTTCCGGGCTGCCGACAAAGCCGACCTTGATGGCTGACACGGGCATGTCTTCGAGCGCGGCACGAGCCTGATCGCCCACGGCTTCTTCGTCGAAAGCGAAATGGTCAAAAATTTCTGCGCTGTCGCGGGTGTAGGCGCCGGTGACAATGGCCAGCGGGTGCGCCCCGGCTGAGGCGATGGCGGTGATGTCGGCGGCCAGACCGCCTGCGCCGCTGGGGTCATTGGCATTGAACGTCATGACGCAGGCGGGCGAAGCAGGGTTTTCCTCGGCCTGGAGTTTGCGGTTTTCTGGTAGCGGGGTGTTGGAGTTTGCCATAAGCTGCAATTTTTTCCTTATAAGCGAATTAGCAACACGGCCTCGATACAATTGTTGCATTCTATGCGAAGGCAATTTAAGCTGTGACTCAATCAATGACCTGGATGTGTTTGATTTGTGGATGGATTTATGATGAGGCTGCCGGTGCGCCTGAAGAAGGCATTCCACCCGGCACGCCTTGGGCCCAAGTGCCGATGAACTGGACGTGCCCGGAGTGCGGCGCACGCACAGAAGATTTCGAAATGGTTCAAATATGAGCTCTCAGGTGTGGTTCTGAGCAGTTCAGTCCGATAATCGACCGCTTCGGGGTCTCCAACAACAGGAGTAGAGACAGTGAGCATTCCCAGTTCCGGACTCAAGGTGTTGGTCATTGATGACAGCAACACCATCAGGCGCAGCGCCGAAATATTTCTCAAACAGGGCGGGCACGAGGTGCTGCTGGCTGAGGACGGCTTTGACGCCCTGTCCAAGGTCAACGATTACGAGCCTGATCTGATTTTTTGCGATATCCTCATGCCGCGCCTCGACGGCTACCAAACTTGTGCGATTATCAAGCGTAACGTCAGGTTTTCAGGCGTTCCGATCGTGATGCTGTCCTCCAAGGATGGCGTTTTTGACAAGGCGCGTGGCCGGATGGCTGGCTCGCAGGACTACCTGACCAAACCTTTTACCAAAGACCAATTGCTCCAGACCGTTTTGGCGCTGGGCAGCCTTAAACAAAGGGAAGTGTGATGGCAATCAAGAAAATATTGGTCGTGGATGACTCCAAGACTGAGTTGATGTTCTTGACCGATTTGCTGGTCAAGAATGGCTTTACTGTCAAGACGGCAGAAAACGCCGAAGATGCCTTGCGCCGCCTGGCAGAGGACAAACCCGAGCTGATCCTGATGGATGTGGTCATGCCGGGGCAAAACGGCTTTCAACTGACCCGCTCGATTGCGCGCGATCCGCTGTACGCCGACATTCCCATCATGATGTGTACCAGCAAGACTCAGGAAACCGACCGGGTGTGGGGCATGCGCCAAGGCGCTCGCGACTACATCACCAAGCCGGTGGATGCGGGCGAGTTGATGGCCAAGATCAAGGCTCTTGGCTGAGCTACGGTATAACCTCACAGCATGGCGAACAGACAAGCTCTCAGGGAGTTACAGACTCGGCTAGCCGAACGGTTGCAGATTGCACGCACGCAAGGCGTTGCAGCACTGTGGCTGGCCGTGGAGGCCGGAGGGAAAAAATTCCTGTTTCCTCTGGCGCAATCTGGCGAGATATTTCCATGGGTCAGCACCCATCCGGTTTCCTACACCCAGGCCTGGTTTGTCGGCGTGGCCAACCTGCGCGGCGGGCTTTTCGGTGTGGTGGACCTGGCCAGCTACATCAGCGGCAAGCCGCCGCTGCCCACCAACGAACTCATGCGCTCGGATTCACGGCTTGTTTCGCTCAACAGCGCGCTGGAGATCAACTGTGTTTTGCTGATCGACAAACTGGCGGGCCTGCGCAAACAGGAGGCATTCTCCGGGTTCTCCGAAAAAGCGCCGGACGCCCCCGAGTTTTTCGGAAACCAGTACATCGACCTCAATGGTACGACTTGGCAGGAAATCAACCTCCAGCTGCTTGCGCGGCAAACCCATTTTTTGACGATAGGTGCCTAGCGCGCTGTCCTCCTGATTCCGTTTTTCCCCAAGGCTCACCATGTCTGTTATTGAAAATATCCAGCAACTATTTAAAACCAAGCCGGTGCAGTCTGAAGACAGCATGAACATGGTTTCGTCTTTAAGCGTCTCGGATGATTCTCTGCAGGGCATGTCCGCGACCGAGACCACCCGCGCGAAACTGGCCTCAGGCACTGACGACTATGCCTCCAGCGGGATGGAGCTCAGTGACGATGGGCCGGTGGCCATCCCGGACCTGCTCAAGCTTCCTGTGCTGGGCCGCCGCACCCTGAGCCAGCACCAGCAGATTCTGGTGTTTGTCCTGACCATGTCGATGGCGGTGCTTGCGGGCGTGACGTTTTGGGCGCTGAACCAGACCAACAGCGTCGGCCAGCAGGTGGCCGCCTCTGGGCAGTCGTTGATGCAGTCGCAGCGGCTGGCCAAATCCGTGTCGCAGGCGCTGGTGGGCAGCCCCCAGGCTTTTCCTGATGTGCGCGAAAGCGCTGACGTGTTGGCCAAAACCCTGCGCGGGCTGAGGTCTGGCGACGAAACCCTGAACCTGGTCCCCGTCAGCCAAAGCCTGCAGGCCGAAGTGGAAAAAGTCATTCCCTACATGGAGCGCGCCGAGAAAAACGCCAAGGTGGTGATGGACCAGCAGCCTATTTTGATGCAGGTGGGAAACGCCTTGCGCAGCATCAACCGACAGTCGTCGGATTTGCTGGAAATCGCTGAAACCGTGGCTTCGCTCAAGCTGCAGCAAAACACGGCCTCGGCAGAAATTTCCGCATCGGGCCAGCTGGTCATGCTGACCCAGCGTATCGGCAAGTCAGCCAATGAGTTCCTGACCATGGACGGCGTCAGCCCCGAGGCCGTGTTCATGCTGGGCAAGGATTTGAATTCCTTCAAGGAAATTTCCCAGGGCCTGCAGGATGGCAGCCCCGAGCTTCGCCTGAGCGAAACCAAAGACCCGCAAACGCGTGAGCGTCTGGAGGCGCTGATTGCCCTTTATGAGAAAACACGGGTGCAGGCTGGGGCTATTTTGGGCAACTTGCAGGGTCTGGTATCGGCCCGTGAAGCGCAGGCCTCGATCATTACCGACAGCGAGCCTTTGCGGCGCAATCTGGAGGCTTTGCAAGGCGAGCTGTCTTCCCAGACCGGTCTGGGCCTGTGGTCTCTGATCACACTGGCTGCGGCTGCGCTGGTGACGCTGACCTGCGCGGCAGGCCTGGCCCGTCTGCAGGTGATGGACAGCCGCCAGCGTCAGGCTGTGGCTGAAAGTCAGCGCCAGGATGCAAAAAGCCAGGAGCAGGATGCCAAACGGGTCAATGATGCCAATCAGGCCGCCATTTTGCGTCTGATGAACGAATTGCAAAGCGTCGCCGAGGGCGATTTGACGCAGGAAGCGACCGTGACCGAGGACATTACCGGCGCTATCGCCGACTCGGTGAACTACACGGTGGAAGAGCTGCGCCAGCTGGTGGGCAACGTGCAAAACACGGTTACCCGCGTGGCGCAGACCACGGCGCAGGTGGAAAACACCTCCACCGAACTGCTGGCGGCTTCGACCGAGCAGCTGCGGGAGATCCGCGAAACCGGCCAGTCGATTCTCGAAATGGCGTCCCGGATCAATGAAGTGTCCACCCAGGCACAGGAATCGTCCCAGGTGGCGCGCCAGTCGCTGACAGCTGCCGAGTCGGGCCTGCAGGCGGTGCAAAACGCCATCGGCGGTATGAACTCTATCCGCGACCAGATTCAGGAAACCTCCAAGCGCATCAAGCGCCTGGGTGAATCGTCCCAGGAGATTGGCGAAATCACCGAGCTGATTTCGGACATTACCGAGCAGACCAACGTGCTGGCACTCAATGCAGCCATTCAGGCCGCTTCCGCTGGTGAAGCCGGGCGCGGCTTCTCGGTGGTGGCCGAAGAGGTCCAGCGTCTGGCTGAGCGCTCCGCTGAAGCTACCCGGCAAATTTCGGCGCTGGTCAAGGCCATTCAGACCGACACCCAGGATGCGGTGGCCGCTATGGAGCGCTCCACGCAGGGTGTGGTTGAAGGGGCCAAGTTGTCCGACAGCGCAGGTACGGCGCTGACTGAAATTGACCTGGTGTCGCGCCAGCTCGCTCAGCTGATCGAGCAGATTTCCAATTCCGCCTCGCGCGAAGCCGCATCGGCCAACGTGGTGGCGGGCAACATCCAGCATATTTTTGCAGTGACGGAGCAAACCGGAGAAGGCACCCGCTCCACGGCGCAACAGGTGCGCGAGCTGTCCCATATGGCCGAAGAGTTGCGGCAGTCGGTGTCGCGATTCAAGATTGCGTGAGCCTCCTAGCCATGCGCTGATTGCGCATTCCAGTTCCTGAACCTGCTGCTACTTATCCAATCCATGGTCACGAATTCAACAATAGCCAAACCCGATTTCGCCATGAATGACTTGGGCCCGCTGGCTTGGGTGCTTGACGAGATCCGCAAGTCGCTCAACAGCGCAACCAAAGCCCTCAAACGTTTTGCCTGGGACGCTGAAGCGGCGCGTGGCTCCGATTTGGCTGCCATTGACGCCAGCCAGCTGCGCATTGCCCGCCAGCAGCTCCATCAGGCGGTGGGTGCGCTGGAGATGGTGGGCCTGGCCGGGCCGGTGCTGATGCTGCGCGCCATGGAAGCGGCTGTGCAGAAGTTCGTGCAGCAGCCTGAGCATTGCAGCCAGGACGCCGTCGGGAAAATCGAATACGCCAGCTTTGCGCTAACCGAGTACCTCGAAGGCGTGCTGGCCGACAAGCCGGTGTCTGCCGTGTCCCTGTTTCCCCAGTACCGCGATGTGCTGGAGTTGGTGCGCGCAGAGCGCATTCATCCCGCTGACCTGTGGCCGCTGGAGTGGCGCTGGTCCGAGCCGCAGCTCAGCGTCAGAGCGCCCGCACGCGAGTACAGCAGCGATGTGCGTGCGGCGATGGACCAGCTGGTGCTCCAGGTCATGCGAGGCAAGGCGCCGCAGGCGGCAAGCACCCTACGCGGTTTGAGCCTGGGGTTTTCCGCGCACCAGACAGACCGGCGGCTGAAGATTTTCTGGATCATTGCCGCTGGCTATTTCGAGGCCATAGCTCACGACCTGCTCACTGCCGACCTCTATGTCCGGCGCATGGCATCACGTGTTTTGATGCAGTACGCCTCCCTGGCCAAGGGTGATACTGCAGTGTCTGAGCGCTTGGCCCATGACCTGCTCTTTTTCTGCGCCCAGTCCGCCGCCAGCCAAGCCAGCGACACCCCGATCCTATCGGCGGTGCGCACGGCCTATGGCCTGTCCCGGTTCAAGCCGGTTAATTACGAACTGGTGCAGTTCGGTCGCTTTGATCCAGCCCTGCTGGCCCAGGCGCGCAAGCGCATTGTTTCGGCCAAGGAGGCCTGGTCTTCGCTGTGTGCGGGCGACGCCACCAAGGCTAAGACAGTGTCCGATCAGTTCGGCCTGGTGACCGATTCCCTGCTCAAGCTGCACCCGCCTAGCGAGCCGTTTGCACAGGTACTGACCCGCACGATAGACACCACGGTGCGCAGCGGCCAGATGCCCGGCATTGAGCTCGCCATGGAAGTGGCCACGTCCGTGCTGTACCTCGAAGCGGTATTTGAAGACCTCGATCCCAGCGATCCGCAACTGGCGGTGCGCACTGCCAGCCTGGCTCAGCGCCTCGAAGGCGTGCGTGCAGGCGGGATGCCCCAGCCGCTGGAGAGCTGGATGGAGGAGCTGTACAGCCGGGTCAGCGATAAGCAGACCATGGGCAGCGTAGTCGGCGAGCTGCGCGTATCCCTCGAAGAGCTTGAAAAGCTGCTGGACGCCTTTTTCCGCAATCCTCTGGACAAGTCCATCTTGCAGACCGTGCCGGGGCAGCTGTCCCAGATGCGCGGCGTGCTGTCGGTATTGGGTCTGGATCAAGCGTGCAAGGCTGTTTTGCGCATGAAAAACAGTGTGCAGCACATGCTGGACACCGAAATGGCGCCAGAGGTAGCACGGGCCGCAGGAACATTCGACAACCTTGGCAACAATGTGGGCGCGCTAAGCTTTTTGATCGACATGCTCAACTACCAGCCCGCCCTGGCGAAAAAACTGTTTGTCTATGACGAAGCAAAAGGCGAACTCAAGCCCGTGATGGGTCGCGCCCACAGCGCCGCTGAAACCGTGGAAATGGTCAGTGAGCCGGTGCTGGCGCCAGTCAGCGAGCCGCCACCGCTGCAAGTCGCGGCACCCGCCGCGCCCGTGGAAATACCAAAACCACCGGCTGCTATCGTGCCTGTGGAAGCGCCAAAACCGCCAGCGCCCACCGTCACGTATGGCGATCTTGATCTGATGATGGATTTTGATATTCCTGGCACCGCTGAGCCTCTTGTACTGGCCAGCGCGCCGCCGCTGCCGCAAGTCGCAGCGCCTGCCGCGCCCCTGGAAGTGCCAAAACCACCAGCGCCCGCCATCACGTATGGTGACCTTGATCTGATGATGGATTTTGATATTCCTGGCACCGCTGAGCCTGTTGCACTGGCCAGCGAGCCGCCGTCCCAAGCTGCGGCGCCTGCCGTTGTTCCCGTGCCCACGCAAGCTGTCGAGATTATTGATCTGGAAGAGGTTCTCCAGATGGAGATGTCGCCAGTCTTCGCTATTGCTGAACAGGCCATGCCTGCCGCTAAGGTGCTTGATGTGGCGAGTACGTCAATTTTTGACAAACGTACAGAGGCTCCAGCCATTGCGCTGACTGCGATTTCCGTCAGTGTGATGCAAGCTCCGGCTCCGGCTCCCGTCTTGCCGCCGCCCGTGTCGATGGACAGTGAAGACGATGATGATTTTGATCTCAAGAGCATTTTTCTGGAGGAGGCGAGCGAAGTCATCGGAAACGCCACCCAGGCGATTAACGAGCTGATGCACGATCCGTCCGATGTCGAGCATTTAACGGTGCTGCGGCGCGCTTTTCACACGCTCAAGGGCAGCGCTCGCATGGTCGGGTTGAACGAGTTCGGCGAGGCTGGCTGGGCGCTGGAACAAATGCTCAACAGCTGGCTGGCAGATCAAAAGCCCGCCAGCAAAGAGTTCCGAACTTTGTGCTCTGAGGTCATCGCGGCTTTCCAATCCTGGGTGACGGCGATTGCGGCCAATCAGGATGATTCGTGGTCGGCCGTGCCGTTTCGCAACAGCGCTGAAGCCATGCGCATTGAGGGGCGCTACAGCGCTCTGCAACTCTCAAAACCGGCCACCGGCGCTTCGGACGCTACCCCT
>CAIYKK010000163.1 GCA_903926695.1 uncultured Burkholderiales bacterium | reverse complement strand
GGCCGAAGGCGACTGGGACGGCTGGAAAATCCTCACCGACCGTCTGGGCAAAAACGTGCAAATCGTCGGCGACGACCTGTTCGTGACCAACACGAAGATTTTGAAAGAAGGCATCGACAAGGGCATTGCCAACTCGATCCTGATCAAGATCAACCAGATCGGCACGCTGACCGAGACCTTCGCCGCCATCGAAATGGCCAAGCGCGCCGGTTACACCGCCGTGATCTCGCACCGCTCGGGCGAAACCGAAGACTCCACCATTGCTGACATCGCCGTGGGCACCAATGCGGGCCAGATCAAGACCGGCTCGCTCAGTCGTAGCGACCGCATGGCCAAGTACAACCAGCTGCTGCGCATCGAGGAAGACTTGGGCGAAGTCGCGGTTTACCCTGGCCGCAGCGCGTTTTACAACCTGCGTTAAGTTCCTGGCCGGATTGAAACACCGTGGGAAATCGCATCATTCCGGCCATTTTGGTGCTGCTGCTGGTGCTGTTCCATGCCCAGCTCTGGATTGGCCGGGGTAGCGTTTCCACGGTGCATGAGATGCAGCAGCGCCTGGACGAGCAGATCGCCAAAAACGTCCAGGCCCAGGCTAAAAATGACGAGCTGGCCGCTGAAGTCCGGGATCTGCAAGAAGGCCTGCAGATGGTCGAAGAAAAAGCCCGCACCGAATTGGGCATGGTCAAACCCAACGAAATTTTTGTCCAGATCAGCAAATGAGCGGCACCCGGCGCGTCTGTTGGCGCGCCGCGCTTTTGCCGCCGCTCTGATCTGACGCTCACTCAAGCGCCCCATGCTGACAATCGCACTGCTGGGCGCACCCCGCACCGGAAAATCCCTGCTTGAGAGCAGCTTGCGCAGCGCGCTGAAATCATCCGCGCTGGCCGTCACCGTGTACGGAGAAACCGACGTGGCCGCGCTGCCAGCGGCCTTGCCCGATTACGATTTGGTGCTGCTGTCCGGCTTGCCAGTGTCGCGTCATGCGTCCAAAGCTGGTTTTCTCCAGAGGCAAGCGCACCAACAATTTGCGCATGACGCGACACTAGGTGCGACAGAGCCGCTTCAAAATGCCAGCCCCGCTGACAAACAGAACCAAGAAGCCGCCGACGCGGCCATTCGCGCCGCGCTGATCGACGCACAGATAGCTTTCCAAGTGCTCTACGGCAGCCGCGACGAGCGCCTAGCCCAAGCCCGCGAAGCCATCGAAAGCCTGCTGCCCGCCCAGACGCGCCCGCAGCCGCAGCACCCGCCAGAAACGAAAAAACCCTGGGTCTGGCTCTGCGACAAATGCAGCGATCCGCAATGCGAACACCGGCTGCTGACCGACCTGCTGGCCAGTCGCACCCGCCAGATTTAAGTCCAGCACCGGCCGGCCGGACTGGCTCAAGCGCTGATGAGCGCTTATTGCACCGTTGGCGCAGGCGGCACCTGATGCACAGGCTGGGTGAAAATCTGCGCCGCATCCACCGGGTCAAAGTCGTATTGCGCGCCGCAGAACTCGCAGGCCACATCGACCTTGCCGCGCTCGGCCAAAATGCCCTCGATTTCCGCCGTGCCCAGACTGCGCAGCATGTTGCTGACCCGCTCGCGCGAGCAGCTGCAGGCAAAACGCGGCACCAGCGGCTCAAAACGCACCAGTGGCTCCTGCCAGAACAGCCGGTGCAAAATCGTCTCGGCATCGAGCGTCAACAACTCCTCGCGCTTGAGCGTTCCGGCCAGCAGGGCGATGCGCTGGTAATCTTCATCGAGGCCAATCTGGTCTTCATTGGCTTGATGGCCAGTCTGGCCTTCCAGATTGCCTTGGCCCTGAACCGGCAGGCGCTGGATCAACAGCCCGGCGGCCACATGGCCGTCAGCGGCGAGGATCAGCTTGGTGTCGAGCTGCTCGCTTTGCAGCATGTAATGCTCCAGCACCTCGGCGAGGTTGTCGATTTTTTCGCGGCGGTCGCCAAACAGCGGCACCACGCCCTGATAAGGCTGCTGGCCGGGAAAGCGGTCTTTCGGGTCCAGCGTGATGGCGCAGCGCCCCTGGTTGTGGACGTTGACCATCGCGCTCAGCGTGCTGCCGGGGTCGATCTCGCCGGTCACGGTGGCGGTGGCGCGCAGGCTCAAATCGGGCTGAACTTCGGCCACGGCCAGCTTGACCGGGCCGTCGCCGAAAATCTGCAAAATCAGCGCACCGTTGAATTTGATGTTGCTCTGCATCAGCGCGCCAGCCGCTGTCATTTCGCCCAGCAGGTGCATCACCTCGACCGGGTAGCCGCCCGCAGACTGGCGGCGCTGGAGAATTTCCTGCCAGGAATCGGTCAGGCGCACCAGCATGCCGCGCACCGGCAGGCCGTCGAATAAAAATTTGTGAAGTTCAGACATGGCGCTAGCTTAAAAAAATAACCAGCCCCAAGCCTGTCGTGCGCCGGGGCCAAAAAGAAAAACCGGGCGTTCAGCCCAGCTTGGCAAGCCCGGTTTTGTAGCGCCGGGCATTGTTTATATAGTGCTGGGCGCTCATTTTTAAACCCTCCAGCTGCGCCTCGGACAATTGCCGCACCGCCTTGGCCGGGCTGCCCAGAATCATGCTGCCGTCGGGAAACTCTTTGCCCTCCGTCACCAGCGCGCCCGCGCCGACCAGGCAGTTCTTGCCAATCTTCGCGCCGTTGAGCACCACCGCCTGAATGCCGATCAGCGAGCCGTCGCCAATCGTGCAGCCGTGCAGCATGACTTGGTGGCCGACGGTGACGTTCTCGCCGATGGTGAGCGGCATGTCGTGGTCGGCGTGCAGCACGCTGCCATCTTGAATGTTGCTGCCAGCGCCGACGGTGATGGTGTCCATATCACCCCGGATAATCGCGCCAAACCAGACGCTGCTGTCTTTACCCAAAATCACGTCGCCCATGACCTGCGCGCTGTCGGCGACCCAGGCGGTGGCGTCGATCACAGGTTTTAAATCATCCAGCTGGTAAATCGCCATGAAAGCTCCTTGTCAAAACGGTCTTGAAAACAGGCTGTTGATTGTAGGCAGTGCGCTCGGCGTTGGCGTGGGCGTTGGCTGGCGGCGGCTGGCAATGACGGTGGCGTGAGCGTTGGTTGGTCGGCTGTGGCGGCTGACGATGGCGGCGGCCCTCAAGTGCATCGCCGACAATTGCGCCATGACCACCCCGCTCCCCGCCCCCGAACTGCGCCAATCCGCGCTGGCCGCGCTGCTGGAAACCGCGCCCGACCAAAAAGTGCTGCTCGTTCAGTCCCTCAAAGCGCAATCGGCCACGCTCGCCATCAACAACGAGGCCGTTTTTGACGCGCCGCCCGGCCTGCCCGGCTGCCCGGCGCGGCCCGCGCTGCATTCGCATCTGGACGTTCCGAAGCGCTCGCCGTTCACGCCGCAAGGGCTGGCCGCGCTGCTGCACGCCGTGGCGCATATTGAGTTCAACGCCATCAATCTGGCGCTGGATGCGGTCTGGCGCTTTGGCGGCATGCCGCACGCTTATTACCGCGACTGGCTAAAAATCGCCGACGAAGAGGCGCTGCATTTCAATTTGCTGCGCGCCCTGCTGCAAAGCATGGGCTACGACTACGGCGATTTTCCGGCCCACACCGGCCTGTGGGACATGACGCGCAAAACCGAAGGCGACGCGCTGGCGCGCATGGCGCTGGTGCC
>CAIYKK010000162.1 GCA_903926695.1 uncultured Burkholderiales bacterium | reverse complement strand
GAATTTTTTAAATGTCATTGAATTTTTATAAGCGGAGTTAGTTGAAATGAAGAAAAATATTTATTTTCCCTGCATTGCGGCAGCCATCGCGTTGCTTGCCGGGTGTGCCCACCAAGAGGAGTCAAAAGTTATTCCGGTTCAGAAAGTGGAGTCTGCAGGCAGCGTTTATAACGGCCCGCGCACCCTAATTTCCATCGGAAAGTTTGACAACCGCTCCTCCTTTATGCGCGGTATTTTTTCCGACAACGTTGACCGGCTGGGAAGTCAGGCGCAAACAATTTTGGTAACGCACTTGCAGCAAAGCCGCCGTTTCAGTGTTCTCGACCGCACAAACATGGCAGAAATCAAGGAAGAAGCCGCATTTCAGAAAAAAGCCCAGTCAATCAAAGGTGCCAGCTTTGTCGTGACGGGTGATGTCACAGAGTTTGGCCGCAAGGATGTTGGCGATATGCAGTTATTCGGAATTCTGGGGCGCGGAAAAATGCAGGTGGCTTATGCCAAAGTCAACTTGAATATCGTCAATACATTGACTTCCGAAGTCGTTTATTCTTCACAGGGCGCAGGTGAATACAGCCTGTCCGAGCGCGAAGTCCTCGGATTCGGCGGAACGGCCGGGTACGACTCCACCCTCAATGGCAAAGTGCTTGACCTTGCGATCCGCGATGCCGTCAATCATCTTGTCTCCGGGATCGACAGCGGCGCGTGGCAGCCAGCTCCTTGATATTCATTCATCATCCCTATCAGAACATTTATGTTAAATATCCGAATCAGCATTTCCGCAGTGTTGCTGCTCAGTGCGGCATTGGGCGGCTGCGCACCTCAAAAGCCGCTGCTCTACCAATGGCAGGGTTATCAAAGCAACGTCAATTCGTACTTTCGCGGCGATAAACTGAGTCTGGATGCTCAAACCAAGCTGGCGGAAGAAGACCTGGCAAAAATCAAGGCCGCTGGTGGCTTGGTGCCGCCCGGCTATAACGCTCATTTGGGTTTGCTTTACGGCCAGCAAGGTCAACTGGATCAGTTTGTTCAGCAGGTCAAGGCTGAAAAAGCACAATATCCAGAGTCCGAAACATTTATGGATTTCCTGTTGCGCAATTTTAAAAAATAAAAAAACATCATGAGCTGGAAAAATAGTTTAAAAATTATCGCGGCTGCCGCGTGTCTTGTCCTGATTCAGGGCTGCGCCACGAAGGCACCTTTTGATTACACCGCTTATAAAGAAAGCCGTCCGCGCTCTATTTTGGTGTTGCCGCCCATCAATAATACGCCCGAAGTGAATGCGTCATACAGTCTGCTGTCGTATGCCACCAGGCCGCTTGCCGAGGCTGGTTATTACGTGATGCCTGTCACTTTGGTGGCTGAGGCTTTCAAAGAAAACGGCGTGACGCAGCCGTCTGATATGCACGCAACATCGGCCCAGAAGCTGCGCGAGATATTCGGTGCCGATGCCGCCCTGTATGTCAGCATCTCCAAATATGGCACGGTTTATCAGGTTCTTAACAGCGCTTCGATAGTCGCTGCCGATGCCAAACTGGTTGATTTAAAAACCGGCAAACTGCTCTGGAGCGGCAGCGCATCCGCCTCAAGCGCCGAAGGGGAAAATCAGCAGGGTGGATTGGCGGTGCTGCTGATTGCCGCGCTTGTCAAGCAAGTCATGGGCACCGTGATGGACCAGAGCCACCAGATTGCGGGCATTACTTCGACGCGTCTGCTGTCGGCGGGGATTCCCAACGGCATTTTGTACGGTCCACGCTCGCCGAATTACGGCAAGGATTGAGAGCAAAGCGCCCTGGCCGCGTGACAAAAAGGCTGAATTATGAAAATCATCGTTCTAGGCGCGGGCATTATTGGCGTCAGCACCGCCTGGCATTTGCTGGAGCGCGGCCATGAAGTCACGGTGGTCGAGCGCCAGAGCGACGCCGCGCTGGAAACGAGTTTTGCCAACGCGGCGCAGATTTCTGTGAGCTACTGCGAGCCGTGGGCCAACCGCGACGCGCCGCTCAAGGCGCTGAAATGGATGCTCAGTAAAGAAGCGCCGCTGCTGTTCCGGCCCCAACTGCCCTGCGGCGAAGGCTGGCAGCAGTGGCGCTGGAGCCTGCAGTTTTTGGCGCAATGCAACGACGCCGCGTTCGAGCGCAACGTGCAGCAATTGGTGACGCTGGGCGCGTTCAGCCACGCCGCGCTCAAGGATTTGGTGCAGGCCACCGGCATCACCTACAACCGGCTGGAGCGCGGCATCGCCCACTACTACACCAGCCAAAAATCGTTTGACACCGCAGGCGACGCCGCCGCGCTGATGCGCAAATACGGCGTGGCCCGGCGTGTCGTCTCGACCGCCGAGCTGCTGAAAATCGAACCGGCCTTGGGCGCGTTTGCCGACCGTATCGTCGGCGGCACCTACACCGCCAGCGACGAAAGCGGCGACGCACGCGTCTTCACGCAGGCGCTGGCGCAACGCTGCACGGAGCGCGGTGCGCAGTTTTTATACGGCCACGACGTGGTGCGGCTGGAAAAATCGGGCGGCGCGGTGCATTCGGTCGCCGTGCGCAGGCGCGCCGCTGCGGAGCCGGATCAGCCGCTGCAGTTTTTAAAAGCCGACGCGGTGGTCGCCGCCTGCGGCTCGTGGACGGCGCCGCTGCTGCGCACCGTCGGCGTCGATTTGCCGATTTACCCCGGCAAGGGCTACAGCGCCACGTTTCAATTGCGCCAGCCCGAGCGTGCGCCATTTGTCAGCCTGCTCGACGACGAGGTGAAATGCGCCATGAGCCGACTCGGCAACGAACTGCGCGTGGCGGGCACGATTGAAATCGGCGGCTACGATTTGTCGCTGGACACGCCGGTGGCCAAAGCGCGCTGCCGCCTGCTGGCGCGGCGCGTGGAAGAAGTGCTGCCCGGCGTGTGCGACACGCGCCTGCCCGAAGACGGCGGCAACCCGCAGTTCTGGACCGGCCTGCGGCCCGCCACGCCGACCAATAGTCCGTTTATCGGCAAAACCCGCGTCGGTGGCCTGTGGGTCAACGCGGGCCACGGCACGCTGGGCTGGACGCATGTCGCTGGCTCTGGCAAAGCGCTGGCGCAATTGATGAGCGGCGAGATGCCGCAGGCGGCTTTTGATTTTTACGGCTTTGGCCGGGTCAGGCCGCAAACCCG
>CAIYKK010000161.1 GCA_903926695.1 uncultured Burkholderiales bacterium | reverse complement strand
TCAACACCTACTGGAAGAGCATTCCCGACAAGCTGGTCTATAGCACCTTCGACTGGGGCATCCGCGACGCGGATGGCTATTTCTTCATTCTGGGCCGCACCGACGATGTGATCAACGTCGCCGGTCACCGCCTCGGCACCCGCGAAATCGAGGAAAGCATTTCCGGCCATCCGCAGGTGGCCGAAGTGGCGGTGGTCGGCGTGGCCGATGCACTCAAAGGCCAGGTGGCGATGGCTTTTGCCGTGGTCAAGGACGCCAGCGTGCTGCAGGACGCCGATGCCGCGAAAAAGCTCGAAGCCGAAATCATGAAGCGCGTCGATGGCGACCTGGGCGCCGTGGCGCGTCCGGCTCGCGTGCGCTTTGTGACGGCGCTGCCCAAAACCCGCAGCGGCAAGCTGCTGCGCCGCGCCATCCAGGCCGTCTGCGAAGGCCGCGATGCCGGTGATCTGACCACGATGGACGATCCAGCCGCGCTGCAGCAGATCAAGGACCGCGTCGAAGCTGTAGCGGTTTAAAGCGACTCTGCGCAGACGCTCAGCGTCTGCACTAGCGAATGCGCCGCGCCCGGTGCCAGTACCACCACATCCGGCCCGGCGTTGGCCGCCTCGATGCAGAAAAAATCCTGCCAGCCATCATCGTGTACATCGGCCATAGCGCGGACGGTTTCGTGGCCGGGGTTCCACACCACCACCGACGCGCTGCCCAGGGTGTCAATGACGATGCGGCGCTGCCAGGCCGGGTCTGTCAAGGTGTAGCGATGCGCCGACTGGCCCACCGCCTCCGGCAGCGGGTGATTTTGCGGCGGGTGGCTGTAAGTGCGGTCGCAGGCCTGATCAAGCGCAAACGCCGTGCGCTGCATATCGTCGGCCAAGTCGCGCAGCCGGTCTTGATACGGCAGGCCAACGAGGCCTTCGATGCCCACCTGCGCCGCGTGGCTGACCGCAAAATAGCTATGCAGCGCCTGCGTCAATTGAAAAGGTTGATTGCCCAGGTTGCGCGTGTGCAGGGTTTGATTCAGGCTCTGGCCCAGCGTGATGCGCAGGCTCACTTGCAAGCCGGGTGCCAGCGCGGCAAAGCGCGCATCAAGGGCGGCCTGCGCGCAGAGCTGGAAGCTCAGACTGATTTCCTCATCGCTGGCGGCGTGAATCGCGCTGATCTGCCACGGCAGGCCGCGCACCGGGCCGTGCTGCATTGCGCCCTCGGGCATGCCCTGTTTCGCAAACCACGGCCAGCACACCGGCACGCCGCCGCGAATGGCCGCAGGCTCGGGCAGCGCTTGCGGCGAGAGCCAAAACACCTCGCGCTGGCCGGTGGGCCGCCATGACAGCAGGTGCGCGCCATGCAGCGCAACGATGGCGCTGCCGTGGCGGGTGGTCAGTTGAAAAGCGTCGTGGCCCGCATGCTGCAGGCGGGTGATCTGGGCTGGAAGTTGCATGGCTCGAATTATGGCGATCCCAGATGAGCGCAGGAACTGCGTAAACTTCGCAGCCATGCACGTTCGCCGTTTTGACTCCCTCGATGCCCTGCGCGGCCTCGCCATCGTCTGGATGACGGTGTTTCATTTCTGCTTTGACCTGAACTATTTCGGTTATCTGAAGCAGAATTTTTACGCCGATCCGTTCTGGACCTGGCAGCGCAGCGCCATCGTCAGCCTGTTTCTTTTCACGGCGGGCTTGGGGCAGGCGGTTGCCGTGCAGCAAGGGCAAAGCTGGCCGCGTTTCTGGCGGCGCTGGGCGCTGGTGGCTGGCGGCGCATTGCTGGTCAGCATTGGCTCCTGGGCGATGTACCCGCGCAGCTTTATTTATTTTGGCGTGCTGCACGGCATGGCTGTGATGCTGATCATCGTGCGGCTGACGGCTGGCTGGGGGCGCTGGCTGTGGTGGCTGGGCGTGGCGGCTATGACACTCGCATTGCTGGCACCTTGGGGTCACGCGGCTTGGCCGGCGCTGGATTTTCTGAACCAGCGCCTTTTCAACTGGCTCGGGCTGATCAGCCGAAAACCCATCACTGAAGACTATGTGCCGCTCCTGCCTTGGCTGGGCGTGATGTGGTGGGGCATGGCGGCGGGTGCTTGGGTTCAGCGTAAGCAGCCGCACTGGCTGGCGCTGAACCTTGGCACGGCGGGCAAGCCGCTGGCCGGGCTGGGCCGCTGGAGCCTGTCGTATTACCTGCTGCACCAGCCGGTGCTGATGGGGCTACTGATGGCGATCAGCGCTTTGAGATAAGCGCTATCAACCCTGCCAGAAGTCATCTGAAGCTTGCGCCCATAAAAAAACGCGGCTCAAGGCCGCGTTTTTCAGGGCGTAAGCCGGTCAGAGGCTTATTGAACCTTGGCCTTCTTGCGCAGTTCTTCCTGGAAGGCAGCCAGCTTTTGCTGCTGCATCTGCTTGGCGATTTGCGGCTTGACTTCTTCAAACGCGGGCAGTTGGGCGGCACGGATGTCGTCCACACGGATGATGTGGTAGCCAAACTGCGACTTCACCGGGGTTTCCGACATCTGGCCTTTGTTCAGCTTGAGCAGCGCTTCGGTGAATTCGGGCACATAGCTGGCGGGGCTGGCCCAATCCAGATCGCCACCCTTGGCACCGGAGCCTGGGTCTTTGGATTCTTTTTTGGCGATTTCTTCAAACTTGGCGCCTTTTTTCAGGCTGGCAATGATGGCCACGGCATCGGCTTCTTTGTCCACCAGAATGTGGCTGGCCTTGTATTCCTTGCCGCCGTTGGCTGCGGCGAACTTGTCGTATTCGGCCTTCAAGTCAGCGTCGCTGACGGGGTTTTTCTTTTCAAAGTTGGCGAACAGCTCGCGGATCAAGAGCGTCTGGCGCGCCAGTTCCATTTGCGTTTTGAATTCTGCGCTGCTGCTCAGGCCTTGCTTTTCGGCTTCCTGCATGAACACTTCGCGGGCGATGACTTCTTCGCGCAGCTGGCTTTGCATCTCAGGCGTGATGGGACGGCCAGATTTGGCAATCTGCTGGCCCAGTGCTTCCAGGCGAGTCTTGGGAACGGCCTTGCCGTTGACGATGGCGACGTTTTGCGCCAGAACGCCTTGCGCGCTCAAGGCCAGCAGACTTGCAGCGGCGGTGGCCAGTAAAAATTTTTTCTTCATGATCGGGTCAGTATCCTTGAGAATTATTCGGGTGAGTTGATGAAGGGTTGCTAAAAATCAAGGCTTCAGGGCGCTTTGACAATCTCGATGGCCAGGGCGTGCAGCCCTTGGTCGATGAAATTTTGCAGTGCATCATACACAAGCCGGTGGCAGGCCACGCGGCTTTTCCCGTCAAAGGCGGGGCTGGCAATACGCACACGAAAATGTGTGCCAAAACCCTGATCGTTCGCGCCCATGTGGCCTGCGTGGGCGGCGCTTTCGTCCAGCACGTCGAGCTGGGTGGGCGCCAGCTGCGTCTGGAGCTGGCGCTCGATGTTGGCAGCGTTAATCGGGACGGGCTGCGGTGATTTTTCGGGTTCAGTCATGGGGTGGTTTATCGCTCAAGGGTTGCGGGGCCGTGTCGGGCTGGATGTGTTTGTTCAGAAAAACCGCCTGCGCCAGCACAAACACCAGCATCAGCCCCATGCCGCCGAACAGCTTGAAGTTGACCCAGGTGCTGGTCGGAAAGTTAAAAGCCACCCACAAATTAAGAAAGCCCATCGCCGCAAAAAACCCGACCCAGCTGAAATTGACGGTGCGCCAGACCGCGTCGGGCAGGTTCATCTGCGCGCCCATCAGGGATTTCATGCCGTTTTTCTTGAACAGCAACTGGCCCAGCAACAGCGACGTGCCCATCACCCAGTACAGCACCGTCGGTTTCCACTTGATAAAACTTTCGCTGTGGAAATAAATGGTGGCGCTGCCCAGCGCCGTGACCAGCCCCAAGCTGATCCACAGCATGGTATCGACCTTGCGGCCTCGCGCCTTGAGCCAGACGATTTGCGCCAGCGTGGCCACGATGACGACCACGGTGGCCAGCATGACAGGCGCTTCGGTCAGCCCGACAACGCCGCCCGAGACCATAAAACCCAGCCACTCGGTGGCGGTGCTGGCCGCCCAGTCTTTATGGCCATCGGCGTACTTGAACATGCCGAAAAACAGGGCAATCGGCAAAAAGTCAAACAGAATTTTCATGGCGCGATTATCGCGGCTTGAAATCGAGCGACGCCGAATTCATGCAGTAGCGCAGGCCGGTGGGCGCGGGGCCGTCTTCAAAGACGTGGCCCAGGTGCGCGCCGCAGCTGGCGCAGACGGTTTCGGTGCGAACCCTTCCGTGGCTGGTGTCCACATGCTCTTCAATCGCGCCGGTCTGGATTTCTTCGGAAAAGCTGGGCCAGCCGCAGCCCGCGTCGAACTTGGTGGACGAGTCAAACAACTCGGCATCGCAGCAGATGCAGCGGTAGGTGCCTTCGGCGTAGTGGTCTTCGTATTTGCCGGTGAAAGGGCGCTCGGTGGCGGCGTGGCGGGTGACTTCAAAGGCGACGGGTTCAGCGCCTTTTTCGGCCAGCAGGGCTTGCCATTGGGCATCGGTTTTTTCGATTTTGTCGGTCATGAGAGGCTCCTGATAGGGTGTTGAATTCGTTCTCGGCAGGCTGGTGTTGAGTCATGGGCATAAAGCCGGTTTTTCAGATACAGAGATACCGATAATTTGCTCTTGACATGACACTAGGTGCGTTTTTAAAGCGCTATGAACTGCAACTGATGGCAATGGACGCGGCCCAGTCGGGCGGAAAACCGGCCAGCGCTTCATGCGCCGGATGCTCGTCGAACGGCGCTTGCAGCAGCGTGAGCAGCGTATCGACTTTGGAAAAATCCTTGTTTTTAGCCGCTTCAATGGCTTCTTCGCCCAGGTGGTTGCGCAGGACGAATTTGGGGTTGCTGCTTTGCATCAGCGCCGCCCGCTGAACCGCGTCCACGCCAGAAATCCGCGCCGAATACTGCGCCGCCCATGCGTTGAACGATTCGCCGTCAAAAAACAAGTCACGCACCGGCTCGTGACCGCTGTGCGAGGTGAAGCGGTTCAGGCGACGCCAGAAAATCGTGTAATCCACGCGGTTGGCGGCGAGCAGCCGGAAGGTTTCGTCGATCAGCGCCTGATCGCCGGGCTGCGCGTCGGGGAGGCCCAGCTTGGCGCGCATGCGCGTTTGCAGCGCGGCAGGAAACAGGGTTTTGTACGGCTCCAGCGCGGCCAGCGCTGCGTCTTGTTCGCCGATCAGCGGCAGCAGCGCCTGACCGAGGCAAAACAAATTCCAGTACGCCATGTTGGGCTGGCGGTTGTAGGCGTAGCGGCCCTGGTTGTCGGAATGGTTGCAGATGTGGCCGGGATCAAACGTGTCGAGAAACTGAAACGGGCCGTAGTCAATGGTCAGGCCAAGCATGCTCATGTTGTCGGTGTTCATCACGCCGTGGCAAAAGCCCACGGATTGCCACGCGGCCATGAGGTGCGCGGTGCGTTCAGTCACGGCTTGCAAGAGAGCGGCGTAGGGCTGTGCGGCGTCGCGGCAGGCGGGATAAAAGCGGTCTATGACGTAATCGGCTAGCGTTTTGAGCTGGGTGTGCTGGTTGCGGTAGCTGAAATGCTCGAAATGCCCGAAGCGCACAAAACTGGGCGCGGTGCGGGTCACGACGGCGGCGGTTTCCAGCGTTTCGCGCCGAACGGGCGCATCGGAGCCGCTCACGCACAGGGCGCGTGTGGTGGCAATGCCCAAGCCGTGCATCGCTTCAGAGCACAAAAATTCGCGGATCGAACTGCGCAGCACGGCGCGCCCGTCGCCCATGCGCGAGTAGGGCGTGCTGCCCGCGCCTTTGAGCTGGATTTCCTGCGGGCCGTGGGGCGTGGCAATGTCGCCGAGCAAAATCGCCCGGCCATCGCCCAACTGGCCCGCCCACACGCCAAACTGGTGGCCGGCATAAACGCTGGCCAGCGGACATGCGCCGGGCAGCGGCTGGCTGCCGGTGAGCGCGGCCAGCGTGTCGGCAGATTCCAGCCAGTTATCTTCAAGGCCCAGCTCGCGGGCCAAAGCGCGGTTGCGCCCGACCCAGTAGGGCGAGGGCAGCGGCTGCGGGGCCAGTTCGGTGTAGAAATCCGGCCCCAGCGCGGCAAAGCTGTGCAGCCATTTCAGGCCGGTTTCGGCGGGGTGCAACGCGGGAAAAAAGGTGTCGGCGGCATCGGTCATGCGGCGATTGTGCAGCGGCAGGCGCATTTTTGCCGGGCAGGGGAATAAGCCCAGAACGGGCCGTGGCAGCCCGCGCTTTGCCGTAGCGGCGAGAATCCACCCCGCTTGCGGGCTTTTCTTTTTTTAACGATGGAACCATGACGCTGGAGTTTTTTGCCATTTCGCTGCTCAACGGGCTGAGCTACGGGCTGCTGCTGTTCATGCTCAGCGCCGGGCTGACGCTGATTTTCAGCATGATGGGCGTGCTCAACTTTGCGCACGCCTCGTTTTATATGGTCGGCGCTTATGTGGCGTGCAGCGTGTCGCAGCGCGTCGGGTTTTGGTGGGCGCTGCTGATCGCGCCGGTGCTGGTGTTTGTGCTGGGCGCGGCGTTTGAGCGCTTTTGCCTGCGCCGGGTTCACAAGTTTGGCCATGTGGCCGAATTGCTGGTGACTTTTGGACTGTCTTATTTGTTGCTGGAGGTGGTTCAGCTCGGCTGGGGCCGTTCGGCGGTGAGTCAGGCGCTGCCCGTCGGGTTGCAGGGGCCGCTTTTCAGCCTGTACGGCATGGAGTTTCCCAAATCGCGCGCTTTCATCATGCTGGTGGCGCTGGCCATGCTGATCGGCATCTGGCTGGTTTTGAGCCGAACCCGCACCGGCTTGGTGATTCAGGCGGCGCTGACGCACCCCGAGATGGCGCAGGCGCTGGGCCACAACGTGCCGCAGGTGTTCATGCTGGTGTTTGGCGGTGGCGCGGCGCTGGCGGGGCTGGCCGGTGTGGTCGGCGGCAC
>CAIYKK010000160.1 GCA_903926695.1 uncultured Burkholderiales bacterium | reverse complement strand
TCCAGGCAACCTTTGCCGGTATCACCTGCACGCTGATCGTCGGCGCGTTTGCCGAACGTATCAAGTTCTCTGCTGTGCTGATGTTCATGGCCATCTGGTTCACTTTCAGCTACGCGCCGATTGCGCATATGGTCTGGTTCTGGATGGGCCCAGATGCTTACACCGGCAAGGAAGTTGTCGATGCCATGAACGCCAAGGGCGGTTATCTGTGGCAAGCCGGCGCGCTGGACTTTGCCGGCGGCACCGTGGTTCACATCAACGCTGCTGTCGCTGGTCTGGTCGGCGCGTACATGGTCGGCAAACGCATCGGCTACGGCAAAGAAGCGATGGCGCCTCACAGCCTGACGCTGACGATGGTCGGCGCGTCGCTGCTGTGGGTGGGCTGGTTCGGTTTCAATGCCGGTTCTGCGCTGGAAGCTAACGGTTTTGCGGCTCTGGCCTTTATCAACACGTTGGGCGCTACCGCCGCAGCCGTGCTGGCATGGTGCGTCGGTGAAGCGCTGATGCGCGGCAAGGCTTCGATGCTGGGTGCAGCTTCTGGGGCAGTCGCTGGTCTGGTGGCGATCACGCCTGCCGCCGGTAACGTCGGCATCGGCGGCGGTCTGGTGATTGGTTTTATCGCTGGTTTTGCCTGCCTGTGGGGCGTGCATGGCCTGAAGAAGCTGCTGGGCGCTGACGATGCGCTGGACGTGTTTGGCGTGCATGGCATCGGCGGCATTCTGGGTGCCATCCTGACCGGCGTGTTCAACTCGCCCGCTCTGGGCGGCCCTGGCTACACGGCTGACTGGGTCACGGCCACGATGATTACCCAGGCTGATTACTCCATCGTCTCGCAAGTGTGGATTCAGGCCAAGGCCGTGTTGATCACCGTGGTGTGGTCGGGCGTCGTGTCTTTTGTCGCGTACAAGATTGTTGACCTGACCATCGGCCTGCGCGTGAGCGAAGAGGACGAGCGCGAAGGTCTGGACATCAGCTCGCACGGCGAAACGGCTTACAACCGCTGAGATTAAACAAGGCGGGGCGGCCCCCGAAGAGGCCGCCTTCAGCCTGGATATGGGTTTCTTTGGGATTTCAGCCCGTCGGTTTTAAAAACTGGCGGGCTGTTTTTTTTGCCCGGCGCAGCGCTGGAATCAGAACAGGTCGCCCCAGCGGCTTGTGCGCGGGACTGGCCACATTGAGACTCTGCAAATAACTGAGTCAAGCTCCAATCAGCCGCGAATGCTGGGCGGCACGGCGCGTCGGGCCACTGGCGGGCGCATGGGCGCGGCGCACTGCTCGCAGACCATCGCCGCGAGCCGGTGCAGCGCCTGCCACGGGTCGAACGGCCAGTCGGGCTGTTTCAAACCCTTGACGATGCCATCGACTTTTTGCGCTGCCTGCAACAGCGCCGCCAGCTTGGCGTCGCCCAGATGCGGCAGCACACGCTCGAAGAGTTTTTCTTTCGCGCCCCAGACGCGGTTTTCGCGCAGCGCCATCGGCATCGGGCGGCCCATATTGAGAGCATCCTTGACGCGCTTGAGGTTGCGGATGTCTTCCATCAGCGCCCAATGCACCAGCACGGCGGCTTCGCCTTCGGATTGCAGGCCGTCGAGCATGCGCGCGGTGCGCAGCGGCTGACCGGCCAGCACCGCCTCGGCCAGTTTAAAAACGTCGTAGCGGGCGACGTTTAAAACCGCATTTTCCACTTGGTCAAAGCTCAAAATGCCTTCGCTGGCGGCGGGCGGGTAGAGCAGCGCGAGTTTCTGGATTTCCTGGTGCGCGGCCAGCAAATTGCCTTCGACGCGGTCAGCGAAGAATTGCAGCGTGCGCTGGCCTTCATCGCCGCTGGCGACGCGCTGGCCTTGCGTTTGAAGGCGCTGGGCAATCCACTGCGGCAGGTTGCGCCGGTCAATCGGATCGAATTTGACGGTCATGCCGTAGCTGTCGAGCGCGCCGAACCACGCGCCTTTGACGGTGGCGCTGTCGAGCTTGGGCAGCAAAATCAAGGTGAGCGTGGAGTCATCGCCCTGGGCGCGCTCGGCGAGTTGCTGCAGCGCGACGGAGCCGTCTTTGCCCGGCTTGCCGCTGGGAATGCGGATTTCAACGATCTGTTTGTCGGCAAACAAACTGAGCGAGCCGCCGCTGGCGAGGACTTCGCTCCAGTCAAAGTTGGCACCGGAAACGGTGTGGATAGTGCGTTCGGTGTAGCC
>CAIYKK010000159.1 GCA_903926695.1 uncultured Burkholderiales bacterium | reverse complement strand
TGATTTTCCGACTCAGCTTCTTGCTCGTAAAAAACTCGCCTCTGGGGCTCTATGGAATTTGCGATTTGCCGGATGGCCAAGGCAAGCATGTCATCGAAGGGCTTGCAGGTTTCAGCATTTTTAGCAGCACAATTCTCAGCGGTGACGCGCAATACCTTATCATGATTAACTTTCCATTGATCATTGGCTAAAAGATAGATTTTGAAACTTTTAACCGATTGCAATTTTTCAAGTTCAGCTGCTTGAATTTTAATGAATGAAAGCCACCCAGGCCTAACAGGCTCAGCCTTCAATGCGTCCAGTTTGCTTTGATGTTTCACAGCCATCTCCTTGGGCTGATTGATGCTCATCTCGGCTAGCGCCTTCGCCCCCTCGAAGCTCACGGATCTTTCACGCACAAGCTGGCTGACCAGCCCAGTGTAGAAATCCGGGGCGAACTTGTACTGGCAGGTGTACTCCACCACCGTCCGCTCCCTATCGTCCTTGAACGACTTCCAGTCGATTGACGAACACGCATGCCGGTTGTCGAACGCCTGGCTGACCAAATAGTTTGGGTAGCCAACCAGATGCGATTCCTTGACGATCTTGATCTCGCTGCTGGTGCAGCCAGCCAGCAGCACGACAAGCGCGCTGCAAAGTACCGATGAGCGAAACATAAAAAACTCCTGTTGGATTGATGAATAAAATCTCAAACCCGCCATTGTCCTTGGCATTTAGCGCCCTGGATAGCTCGCTGCGCTAAGGTTCAGCGTCTCAGGTTGAATACATCCCTGAGACGCCCCCCTGATGAGCCGCATGGGTGAGTGTCGAACGGCAGGGCGCGTAGCGCCTGCTCAATTTCCAGCAGTACGCATCAGAGCGCCTAGCGAGCTGAACTGACTTGAGGCGCGCTTGCTCCTGGATTGCCAGAGCGGCCAGTGATGTCGGCTATTTCTTCAGTCCCCAGATCAGGGCCATGAGCATCGTGATCGCTGCATAGATGAGATTGCTGGCAGTACTTTGGGCCACGACCAGGCCAATCACAAAGGCAAACGAGAACAGGTAGAGCCTCAGCTTCAAGCTCTTGATGCTGTCGGTCATCAGCTTAACCGCGCCATCGCCGCCTTGGTAGTACAACTCGCCGGTTGCCGCGATCAGCCCGGCGATGGGCGAGACGAACACCAGCGACAGCAGCACGAACCAGCGGCGGCGATACCACGGCACTTGGGCGTAGTCGGTAATGCGCTGCATTGCCAGGCCAGTGCCTGCGGTAACAGTAGCGGCAGGGATTTGCGGCGCGCCGCAGTGGGGGCAGCTTGGCGCGGCTGCGTCAAGCGTTTTGCCGCATGCGCGGCAGTAAATCATGGTCATGGGTTTTCCCTTTTGGTTGTGTTGATTGATTGGCTGGAATAAATGTATCTGGCTAAAGCGAGCCGAGCAGGGCAAGCAGCGAAAACGAAGACAGCACAACGCCGGCGATGGCCATGCCCTTGCCCGCCTTCTTGCCGGCCAGGCTGATGACGCCCAGCGCTAAGGACGCAATGAGAAACACGCCCATGCCGATCAGCGCATCCTTGTCGTGCTCCGCATCCTCCAGCAACGTCAGCGTGAACACGATGCTCAGTACCAGCGAGGTGATCGCCATCCAGAGCGAGTCGCCCTCGCCCGGTATTGCCGTGGCTGATACGAAGGGCGGCTGAACGCCTCCGCACTGAGGGCAGCTCGACGCTTGCTCGTGTATTTCCTTGCCGCAATGTCTGCAAAAAATCATTGGTGTTGTCCTTTGGTTGAAGTGAAGTCAGAAGTTGGCTGACCAACTCAACTGAGATGGAAAGATCGCCCATGAGAATTGCGGAGCTGCCTCGTTTTGAAAGCCGAGCTTATTGCCGCGACGGCTGGTGAACGTCTGCAGGCAAGGCCAACAGATTTCAGCCGACCTCCTCTCCTTGGGCGTTGTTGCGTTTTCTTTTTAATGATGTGTTTGGTACCCTTTTTAGCTTGAAAAATGCGCATTCGATTCCTGCCGCTACTTGCCAAAAGCGGGGTCCCGATGCGCATTCACCTCTACAAGATGAATGTGTATATGTTAATGAGTTTCAAACACCGTGGATTCAAACACCTCTTAATTTCAGCATCGGAGGCATGCCACGATCTACCGCTGCTTCAGCACTCTCCCTGCGCCTGACCTTTGCCAGAAACATCCGCCTGGTGCGGATACACGCCGGGATTTCGCAAGAGCGCATGGCCGCCGAGGCCGGTCTTGACCGGGCCTTTGTGGGAACTCTTGAGCGCGGGCAGCGCAACATTTCCATCGACAATGTGGAGTTGATTGCCAAGGCCATCGGCATGCCCGCGCATGAGTTGATGAACCCGGAACTGCCTCAGTTGCGCGGGCTCGACAGCACGCTCACCCGCGCGCCCCGTACCGCACGGCCCTACCCGGTTACACGGCAAGCCAAAGCCCAGCGCCCGCCCCGCTGAACACCGCCAACAGGCTTTAGCAAGGCTGCCTTGGGCAATAAAGGGGCAGATTCCAATTTCCCTTCAATGCAGCAACCCAGCCGCCACCCCCAAGCGCGCCGCCGCTGCCGCCAGCCGCTTGTCCAGCGTCCACAGCACGCAGCCCGGCGTTAGCCGCACGCTGGCCAGCAAACATACATCGACATAGCCAATCCCCAGCCCGTGCAGGGCATTCGCGCCAATAAAACCAAACACTTCTTCGGCGCTGGCCACGCAGGCTTGGGGCAGGTTTTGCAGGGCATCGAGAATCATGGCGCGCTGCTGCAGGCTGCCCAAGGCCAACTCACCCAGCACAAAAGGATGCGACAGCACCTGAGCGCGCTGCAGCAAACCAGCCAGTTCGCTGTTGCCGCGCTGCAAATGCTCCACCCACACAGAGGTGTCCACCAAAACCATGCCGATTCAGCCTTGCGCCGGACGGCGGGGAATCGGCTGGAGCAACGGCTCGGTGCCGCCCAGCAAGGCCAGTCGGCGCGCACTTTCGCGCTCAATCAGGGCTTTGAGGGCTTCGCGGATCAGGGCTGATTTTTCTTTCAGGCCGGTGTAGCTCTCGGCTTTTGCCATGAGCGTGTCATCCAGGGCCAGTGTGGTTCGCATGATGAAGGACTCCTTCCGGTAGAGGTGAAATGGCTAACGGCACACATAGTAGCATCACATGATGCGATTATTGATGCTCAAACCGGCGAGTGCGTCCGCAGCCAATCCTTGAGCGCCGCATCAATGCGCGTTTGCCAGCCGTCGCCGCCCGCCCGAAAGGCCTGCACCACTTCGGGCGACAGGCGGATGGTGGTGGAC
>CAIYKK010000158.1 GCA_903926695.1 uncultured Burkholderiales bacterium | reverse complement strand
GAGGCGCTTGCCGGGCGTGACTAGGCAGCCGTTGTTGATCTCAGGCGGCGCGGCGGCGAAGGCGGAGCCCGCGCCTGATGCGCCGTCTGTGCGGCTGGTCTGCGCCAAAGCTGGCCCGGCGGGAGGCTGTCCGGCGCTGGCGTTGAACGAAGGGTGTGCGCTGGTCGCTTCGCGCTCCAGATTGCCTTCCGCCGGGGCTGGCCGCGCCAGGGACGGCTTGGCGCTGGCGTCGCACGCAATGCTGGCCCACGCGCCTAACTGGGTGTTTTCGGCGCTGTCGATGACGCGGGCCACGTCGGTCACGCGCACCGCTGCGCCGTTGCGGTAGGCAATGATCAAATTGCTGTAATCGCTGGCGGCCAGCAACTGGTCGTTGGCGTTGATGGCGTAAGAGCGCGTCAGCCCGTCAATGCTGCCTTTGGCCGCGTTGGCGTTGGCGGCGGTGATGGCGGTGCGCAGCGCGTCCAGCCCCAGCCCGTAAGACGCCAGCGCGCGCGTGTCGGCCTGAATCCGCACCGCTGGCCTCTGGCCGCCGCTGAGCGACACCAGCCCGACGCCGCCGACCTGGCTGATTTTCAGCGCCAGCCGGGTGTTGACGAGGTTTTGCACCTCGGTCAGCGGCAGTGTGTCGGAGGTGATGGCCAGGCTCAAAATCGGCGCGTCGGCGGGATTGACCTTGGCATAAACCGGCGGCGCGGGCAGATCGGCGGGCAGCAGCGAGCCGCCCGCGTTGATCGCCGCCTGCACCTGCTGCTCGGCCACGTCCAGCGCCAGCCCGAGGCCGAACTGCAGCGTGACGATGGACACGCCCGCTGCGCTGGTCGAACTCATGCGGCTCAAACCGGCCATCTGGCCGAACTGGCGCTCCAGCGGCGCGGTGACGGTTTGCGCCATCACGTCGGGGCTGGCGCCGGGGTAAAGCGTCTGCACCTGAATCGTCGGGTAATCGACCTGCGGCAGCGCCGACAGCGGCAAAAATTTAAAACCCACCAGCCCGGCCAGCACGATGGCGACCATCAACAGCGCCGTGGCCACCGGGCGCAGGATGAAGGGGCGCGACGGACTCATGCGCCCTCGGCTTGCGAGGCGCGGCGGTGGCGGCGCGGCGCGCTGGTGGCATCAAGCGCGGCCGCATCGGCTGCACTTGGCGGCAGGGCCGACGAAGCCGCCGGACCTGCTGGGCTGGCGGAATTTGCCAAGCCCGCCGAACTCGCCGAACCGGGCGCCGGCGCCGAAGCCGCGCCGCCTGACTGGCCTTCCGCACGCGGCGCGCCATCGGGGCGCTGGCGTTTTTTGCCGCCCGCTGGGCCACCTGCGCCGCCCGCGCCGCCGCCCGGCAGCGTCACGCTGGCGCCGTCTTTGAGCCGGTCAGCGCCTTCGGTGATGACTTGCTCGCCCGCTTTCAGCCCGCTGGCAATTTGGATGCTGTCGGCGCTGGCCTGGCCGCGCTGCACAGGCCGCAGGCTGACGGTGCGCTCGGCGGCGTTCAGGACATAAACGTAATCGCCGTCGTTGCCGTGGCGCAGCGCCGTGACGGGCACGACAACGGCGTTGTCAATGGTCGCCAGTTGCAGCCGCACGTTGACAAACTGATTCGGAAACAGCGCCAGCGCCGCGTTGGCAAAGCGCGCCTTGACTTTGACCGTGCCGGTCGTCGTATCGACCTGGTTGTCCAGCGAGGCGAACACGCCGGTGTCCAGCGTGGCCGAGCGCGTGCGGTCCAGCGCGGTGACGGTCATCACCGTGCCAGCGGCGGCGCTTTGCTGCAGCGCTCCGGCCTGGTCTTGTGGCACGGCAAACACCACGTCAATCGGGCTGACTTGTGTGATCAGCGCAATGCCGTTGGCGTCGCTGCTGCTGACCACGTTGCCCACATCGACCGTGCGCAGGCCCACGCGCCCGCTGATCGGCGCGGTGATGCGCGCGTAGCTCAGATTCAGCCGGGCCGTGCCTTCGCTGGCCTTGTCGATGAGCACCGTGCCTTCGAGCTGTTTGACCAGCGCGGCCTGCGTATCAACGTCCTGGCGCGCAATCGAGTCTTGTTCGAGCAGGGTTTTAAAGCGTTGCAGGGTGACGCGGGCGCTATCGAGTTGTGCCTCGTCGCGCTGGCGCTGGCCGCTGGCTTGCTGCAGCGCGAGTTCAAACGGGCGGGCCTCAATCGTGGCGAGCAGGTCACCGGCGCGCACTTTTTGGCCTTCTTTGAACAGCACTTTGTCCAGCACGCCCGAAACCTGCGGGCGCACTTTGACGCTGGCCTGCGGCGTGACCGTGCCCAGCGCTTCGAGCGTGACCGGAATGCTGGCCTGCGCGGCGGTCGCCACGCCGACCGTGGTGGCCATCGGACCGCGCCGTCCACCGGGACTGCCGGGGCCGCCTTGCCCGCCCGGCCCGGCAGCGACACCGCCAGCCGGGGCGGCGGGGTGCGTCAAGTGCCAGGCCAGCCAGCCGGTGCCGCCCAGCGCCAGCGCAGCCAGCAGGCCGCCTATCAGCCGGGCGCGGCGGCTGACGCGGGGGGCGGGTGTTGAATCGGGGCCGGGCTGCGGCGTCGGGGTTGGGGCGTCCATCACCTGTCCTTGCGGCCCGCCATGAGCGGGTCGAGCATTGTTGTTTGAGGGGATTGAAGGGTCGGGCTGCAGGGGCTGCAGGCGGCGGGTCTGCACAGGCCCGCCAGCGGTCTTGAATTATTGCAGCAAGCCTTGGGGGCCAAGTGTCCGGCTTGAAATGGGTGTGTAAACCAGCGGTAAAGGCGGAGCTGCTGCCTGCGGTTACCTTTGCGCTGAAACAGTTGTTGGATTTCTTTTCGTCGCCGAAAACAACTGTTTCTTAAAATGTAAAAAAGCCAGAGTTTTTAGCTCTGGCTCTTTTTTCCTCCCAAGGTATTGCGCGTGACAATATCGAAATTATACGCATATTTATTAAGCTAATAAGAAAAAAGTAAACTATATTCATGAATAAATCCCTGCATATTGCTGAACCACTCTCTGATGAGACTCAACGAGCCGTGCGCTGGAGCCAAGAGCGTCGGCTGCAGTTCATCGACTTTCGCCTCCAGTGGGACGGCAGGCTCAACCGCGCCGATCTGACCAATTTTTTCCAGATTTCCGTGCCGCAGGCGTCTATGGACATCCGGCTGTACATCAAATTGGCGTCTGCAAACCTGATCTACGACCACAGCCTGCGCACCTATGCGGCCACAGCCGAGTTCGCGCCGCTCTACCCCAGCTCTGGCGCCGAGCAGTACATGGAGCAGCTGCTGGCGCTCGAAAGGCAGACGCTGGCCCCGCCGCAGTCGCTCATCGACGTGCGCCCGCCCGTGGCGTTGGTGGCCCTGCCTGCGCGCCATATCGATCAGGAAACGCTCAAGCGGCTGCTGCGCGCCATCGCCGAGCGCGGCATGCTGCGGGCCAATTACCAGTCGATCACGCGCGACGAACCCGCTTGGCGCGACATCAGCCCGCACGCTTTTGGCCACGATGGGATGCGCTGGCATGTGCGCGCCTACTGCCACCTGCGCGGCGGCTTTCGCGACATCATCCTCGGGCGGCTGCTGGCGGTGGAGCAGCCGCGCGCATCCAGCATCAAGGCCCAGGATGACGTGGAATGGAACACCTACGTCGAGCTCCAGCTGACCCCGCACCCAGATATGTCCGCCGCCATGCGCCACGGCATCGAAATCGACTACGGCATGCAGGACGGAAAAGTCACGCTGGTGTGCCGCCAGGCGCTGCTTTTTTACACCCTGCGCTGCCTGAATTTTTCCTCTGAAGGCGAGCCCATGCCGGACAGGCGCCAGCTGGCCATTGCCAATCTGGACGAGATTCACCGTTTTTTACCCAAATCGGGCCAGGCCTGACCCGGCCCCCGGCCTGAAAAAGCCCGTCCCGCCCATGAAGCGGGATGGCCGCTGCCCCGGTTTTAGCCGGGCGCCAGCGTTTCGTCTGCAATGGGTATCATTGAACCGCTTGTTACATTGCTCACGCAATAGGCACCAATTCAAACCCAGCCTGACATTTCAGGCGCAACAGGACAGCCATGCTCACAGGTGAACTCCGCAGCCAGGTCGATGCGATCTGGAACGCTTTTTGGTCCGGCGGCATCGCCAACCCCATCGAGGTGATGGAGCAAATCACCTATCTTTTATTCCTGCGCAGGCTGGACGATCTGCACACGCTGGAAGAAAACAAGTCGCTGCGCCTGGGCGCCCCGATGGAGCGGCGCATCTACCCCGAAGGCGCCGACGCCAGAGGCCGCGCCTACGACGAGCAACGCTGGTCACGTTTTAAACACTTCGCCCCGGCGGACATGTTCAGCGTTGTTGGCGAGCATGTTTTTCCGTTTTTGCGCAGCATGGGCGGCGACGGCTCGACCTACGCGCACCACATGAAGGATGCGCGTTTCACCATTCCGACGCCCGCGCTGCTGGCCAAGGTGGTGGACATGCTGGACCGCGTGCCGATGGACGACCGCGACACCAAGGGCGATTTGTACGAGTACATGCTGAGCAAAATCGCCAGCGCCGGGCAAAACGGCCAGTTCCGCACGCCGCGTCACATCATCCGCCTGATGGTGGAAATGATGGAGCCGACGCCGCAGGACACGATTTGCGACCCGGCCAGCGGCACCTGCGGCTTTCTGGTGGCGGCGGGCGAATACCTGCGCGAGAACCGCAAGGAGCTGTTCCGCGACGCGGCGCAGCGCGAGCATTTCCACCACGGCATGTTCCACGGCTACGATTTTGACAACACCATGCTGCGCATCGGCAGCATGAACATGGCGCTGCACGGCGTCGATAACCCGGATATTCGCTACAAGGATTCGCTGGCCCAGAGCCACGCCGGGGACGAAGAAGCCTATTCGCTGATTCTGGCCAATCCGCCCTTTGCCGGTTCGCTGGACTACGAAAACACCGCCAAAGACCTGCTGGCCATCGTCAAGACGAAAAAAACCGAGCTGCTGTTTCTGGCGCTGTTTTTGCGCCTGCTTAAACCCGGCGGGCGCGCCGCCGTGGTCGTGCCCGACGGCGTGCTGTTTGGCTCGTCCAAGGCGCACAAAGAGCTGCGCCGCATGATCGTCGAAGAGCAGAAGCTGGAGGCGGTGATTTCCCTGCCGTCCGGCGTTTTTAAACCGTATGCGGGCGTGTCGTGCGCGATTGTGGTGTTCACCAAAACCAACTCGGGCGGCACGGACACGGTCTGGTTTTACGACATGAAGGCCGACGGCTGGAGCCTGGACGACAAGCGCCAGCCGCTGCTGGCCGAAGAGCAGCTGGGCGCCAATCCAGCCCAGCCTTTGAGCGACGCGGAACACGCCAAAAACAACCTGCCCGACGTGCTGGCGCGCTGGCGCGAGCGCGACCACGGCGAACTGGCCCGCGAGCGCACCGACGCGAGTTTTTGCGTGCCCAAGGGCGACATCGAAGGCAACGATTACGACCTGTCGATCAACCGCTACAAGGAAGTGGTGCATGCGGCGAGCGAGCATTTGCCGCCGCTGGAAATTCTGGCGAATTTAAAAGCGCTGGAGGCCGAGATTCAGGCGGGGATGGATGCGCTTGAGGGGATGTTGTCGTGAACGGCTGGAGAGAAACAACGCTGGGTGAAGCCTGTGAGCTTTACCAGCCAAAAACAATATCATCTGCCGAACTAATAGATGGCGGAGCGTATCCCGTTTATGGTGCAAATGGAGTTATCGGAAGATTCGACAAGTTTAATCATGCTGACTCTCAGCTTCTAATTACTTGTCGTGGTGCAACATGCGGTTCTGTCAACATATCCCAACCAAACTCTTGGATTAATGGGAACGCAATGGTTGTTAAACCAAGAGACACGTCCGTTGAACTTAACTACCTAAAACACCTTTTTAAAGGTGGTTTAGATTTAACGACAGTAATTACTGGTGCTGCACAGCCTCAAATTACTAGACAGTCTTTAGCGCCGTTGAAAGTTTCCTTTCCCTCTTCAATTGAACAACGCCGCATTGCCGCCATTCTGGATCAAGCCGATGCGCTCAGAACCAAGCGCCGGGAAGCCTTGGTGCAACTGGATAGTCTTACGAAGTCTATTTTTATTGAGATGTTTGGCGATCCGATGACGAATCCAATGGGCTGGAATTGCAAGCCGTTTTCAGAAATCGGAAAAGTTGTGACTGGCAACACTCCTTCTCGGGAGGTACCTGATTACTACGGAAATGCCATTGAATGGATTAAGTCCGACAACATTAATACACCTCACTACTATCTGACCAAAGCAACTGAAGGATTGTCAAATTCAGGTAAAGCCGTTGGGCGAACAGTGCCACCGTTCTCGATTCTTGTAACCTGTATTGCAGGAAGCCCTGAATGTATAGGCAATGCGGCTATGACAGACCGCGAGGTAGCATTCAATCAACAAATTAATGCGTTTGTGCCAATAAGTGTCGATCCACATTTCATTTATGCACAAATTCTTATTGGCAAGAAACTTATTCAAGAAGCATCCACAAATGGAATGAAAGGTATGGTCAGTAAATCTAGATTTGAAAAAATCATGCTGATGGAACCTGATCTAGCCTTACAAAAAAAATTCGCCATTCGCGCCCAAGCCATTGAAGCCCTCAAAGCCAGCCATGTTGTTTCATTGACTAAACTCGATGCTCTGTTCGACTCCCTCCAGCATCGCGCTTTCCAAGGAGAACTCTGAATGCTTCCCTCCCTCGCCCTGCAAACCCACAGCGACGCCATTCGCCGCATTGCGCTGAGCCACCATGTCACCAACGTCAGAGTCTTC
>CAIYKK010000157.1 GCA_903926695.1 uncultured Burkholderiales bacterium | reverse complement strand
TTTGTGCTGGCCGCTGGCGGCAAAGAGTTGTGGGTGACGAACGAGCTGGGTGCCAGCGTGAGCGTGGTCAACACCGACGACCAGAGCGTCAAAAAGACGCTGGAATTTAAAGTGCCGGGCATGCGCGCTTCGGACATCACGCCGGTCGGCATGGCGCTCAGCCCGGACGGCAAAACCGTCTGGGTCGGACTGGGCAAGGCCAACCATGTGGCTGAGATTGATGCGGCCAGCTACCAGGTGCGGCGCACGATTCTGGTCGGCAAACGTGCCTGGGGCGTGGCGGCGCACCCTGACGGCAAGCTGCTGTACGCGCTCAACGGCCTGTCCGACGACATGACGCTGATCGATACCGCCACCGGCAAGGCCGTGCGCACCGTGCCCGCCGGGCGCGTGCCGCACAGCGTGCTGGTGCAGCCCTGATGGCTGGGGTTGTGGCCCCGCTTGTGGCCCTGGTGTCGCGTCAGGCGTCTCAAGCTGGCTCTTCGGTTGACGCAACACTGGTTTTGACGGGGCGCTGGTCTTTGGGGCGGCGTTTAGCCTGCGGCGCGCTCGCGCTGGCCGTGCTGGCAGCGGTGCCGCTCGTTCATGCAGCGGCGCAGGCTGAAAAAACTGGCAAAGCGGGCACTGCCAAAGCCGCGCTCGAAGCCAAAGCGGCCAACACCACCAAAGCCGCGCCCGAGGCCAAAGCGGCACAAAACACCGTCACCGTCGCCGTGATCTCGCTGGAGGGTGATGCCCGTTACGCGCCCCGGCGGCTGGAGCGCGCTTATCCCGGCCATCCGACGGGGCGGCCCGTTCAAGCCGCCCGCCTCGCCGCCGAAGACGCGGCGATGGAGCTGGAAATCGCGGGCGTGAGCCTCAAGGTGCGCGAAGTGCTGTTGCCCGACGCGCAGGCGCTGCCCAAGGCGCTGGCCGAATTGAAAGCCCCTGGCGTGCATCACCTGATGGCCGATTTGCCGCTGGCCGAGTTGAACCAATTGGTGCGCACCGCCCCGGCGGCGCTGGGCGGAGCCATCGTCTTCAACACCGGGCTGGACGACGACGCGCTGCGCGCCAGCCAGTGCGCGGCCCATTTGCTGCACACCTACCCAAGCCGCCAGATGCTGGCCGACGCGCTGGCGCAGTATCTGGCGGCGCGCTCGTGGCGCAAGGTGCTGCTGCTGCAAGGGCCGCTGCCCGGTGACCAGCTGCAAGCCGACGCGTTCAACCACTCGGCGCGCCGCTACGGGCTGAAACTCACCCAGACCCGGCCTTTTAAATTGTCCGGCGACCCGCGCGAGCGCGATTTGTCCAACACCCGCCTGCTCACCGGCGAGCGCGAGCACGACGTGGTGGCCGTCATGGACAGCGACGGCGAATTTGCCCGCCTGCTGCCTTACGCGACGCAGTGGCCGCGCCCGGTGGTGGGCGCGAGCGGCCTGATGGCGGCGGCGTGGCATTCGCAGTGGGAGCGCAACGGCGGGCCGCAGCTCTCGCGGCGTTTTGTGCGGCTGGCCGGGCGGCCTATGCAAAGCCACGACTGGGCCGCGTGGACGGCGGTTAAGGCCGTCGCCGCCGTGCTGGTCGATGAGCCGGGCGCGCCTGTGGCCCGGCAGCTTCAGCAGTTGCGCGGCGGTGTCGTGTATCTGGACGGCTTTAAAGGGCCGCGCCTGTCGTTTCGCGCCTGGGACGGCCAGTTGCGCCAGCCGCTGTTTTTGAGCCACATCGACGGCGTGGTCGGCACCGCGCCGCTCGACGGCGTGCTGCACCCGACCGAAGTCATGGACACGCTGGGCGTGGACGAAAAGGAAACTTTATGCCGCGCCCGCCCATGAAACCGCCCCTGAGCCTGCACATCCTGCGGGCGATGCGCGCCGTTGTGGGCCGCGAGATCAGCAAGTTTTTGCGCCAGCCAGCCCGGCTGGGTTCGGCGCTGGTGCGTCCGCTGCTGTGGTTTGTGGTGTTTTCGGCGGGGTTTAACAACGTCTTTGGCGTGTCCATCATCCCGCCCTACGAAACCTATGTGGAATACCGCGAATACATGGTGCCCGGCCTGCTGGCGATGATTGCGCTGTTCAACGGCATGCAGAGTTCGCTGTCGATGGTCTATGACCGCGAAATGGGCATGATGCGCCTGCTGCTGACCGCGCCGCTGCCGCGTGGCTGGCTGCTGGCGTTCAAACTGCTGGGCGGCACCAGTTTGTCGGTGCTGCAGATGGCGGTGTTTTTGCTGATCGCTTATGGCTTTGGCGTGCGTTTTGAGCCGACAAATCTGCCGCTGCTGGGGCTGGCGATGCTGGGCGGCGCGACGCTGCTGGCCGCGCTGGGGCTGATGCTGTCGGTCTATATCAAGCAGCTGGAAAACTTCGCCGGGACGATGAATTTTGTGATTTTTCCGATGTTTTTTATCAGCCCGGCGCTGTATCCGCTGTGGAAGCTTGAAGAATCCGGCGCGTGGTGGCTGCTCAAACTGGCGGAGTGGAATCCGTTTACCCACGTTGTTGAGGCCATGCGCTTTGCGATGTACGGCCAGTTCAATGCCGTCTCGTGGGCGGTGGTGGCGCTGGGGACGGTGGTGTTTTTCGCACTGGCGTGGTGGGGCTACGACCCGCAGCGCGGCTGGATCAGGCAGCGCGGGGCGGCGTGAAATTTTGCGGATTTTCGGGCGCTGCTGTTGGGCGCGGGTGTTGCGCCGCCAGCAGGTGGCAAGGGCGTACAGCATGCAAGACGGGCGCGTGACGCGGCGCTAACGCTGCTGGCCGCGTGAAGCTGCGCCAGCCTTCGGCATCGTCATCGGCATCGTCATCGGCATCGGCATCGGCATCGGCATCGGCATCGGGGCATTTTGGATCAAAAAGGACGGCGTATGAACACAAAAATGAACCGGCGCGCCATGCTCCGGCGCT
>CAIYKK010000156.1 GCA_903926695.1 uncultured Burkholderiales bacterium | reverse complement strand
GCCCCGGCCAGGCAAATGCCAGCCAGCGAGACCACTTCCAGGCGCGGCCAACCCAAAGCGCCATGCACCATCACCGCATGCGATGGCATCAATTGATCAGGGCGCGAGGTCGCGGCAGCCAGGCAATCCACAGGACCGATATCGCCCAAGGCGCGCACCGCTTCAGCGGCCAACTCAGCGTTGCTCATGACGGGCTCGCCAGTGGCGGGGTCCAGCGCATAGTGACGACTCTGGATGCCGTTGTTGCGCAACACGATGCGACGCGCCCGGGAAGGTCGCCCGCCGACCATGCCGAGCACCGATTCCATCTCGTCATTGCTCACGGGTGACAGTGGTAAATACGACGCGGTGCGCGTCAAAAAAACATCACAACTCATACAAAGACATCCTCTCGATACCGGAACCCGAAGGCTCGTCAAACTTCTGCTTGAGTGCGGCAAATTTACGCTGCAAAAATGGCCGCAATGCCGCCTGTATCAGCAAACTCAGGGGCACGATGGTCAAGATCAGGGTGATCAGGAATACCACGTACAGAAGCAAAAAGGGGCGGCGGTGCCACTGACCCGGCTCGCCTATGGCGCGCAATAACTTGCCCCAAAGGTAAAAGCTACGGGTGCCCGCCTTCTCGCTGAACAGCAGATTAGGGTCAGAATTTGCCGCTTTCAAACCCGTGAGCAAAGGCGCCGTGCCACGCTCTTGATCGTTTTGCAAGGCGTCTCGCAGGGCGAAACCGAAGCGGCTCGCCGCTTTGATACTGGCCGCATCAACGCCCGCCACCGGCAGACCCGGCAGAAAATCGCGCTTGCCGCTCAGCAGCCACAAGGGCGTTGTCACCAGCGTGGTCATCGTGGGACTTGGATCGACCAGCACAACGTTGTCGAGCAAGCGCGCCCCGCAAGCCGCCAGCAAACCTTTCATCTTCTCTTGTGCCAGCATCCACATGTTGCGGCAGGCAATGACGGTCACCACCGGCTTGCCCGCCAATAGTTTCTTGGCCAGCGGGTGTTTGAGAAAGGCGGTGATCGGCAACGAAGGCGCCAAAAACCAGACCTGGTAAGGCAGGATCACCAGATCGAAATCTTCATCCCCCGTCAGCGTCAAAGGCTGCAGCGCGGGAGCCACCAGTTGGGCCGACTCGGGAAAGGCATCAAGAAAGCTGAAAAAGCGCCAAGGAAAAGGATAGGGCTTGACCGGACGCAAGGTCTCGATATGCACGGCAAAGTGACCGCTCTGCTGCAGGGGTGCGACGATGCTCTGTGTGATTTCGGCCAGTTGCCCGGTTTGCGAGTAAGACAGCACCAGAATCCGCTTGATCGGGGAACGGGCTGGGGATTCGAGTGTGTTCAATGGGCCATTCAACTGTAAGGACATCCATAGTTGATGGATATTGAAAAAGTGGTATGAATTTTATCATTCCGACCCGCTCAAACCACGGCTTGGCTAGCCCCTATGTAGGACATCCGTCATGGGCATCCAGTCTGAAAAAGAAGCCCCGAAATCGTATTTTTCAGCCGCGTCATCACGCAGCCGCAGCCAGTTGCTGGAGCCGCCATTCATTTCATCGACACAGCCTAGGAGCACGCCGCCTTGGCCGGCTTGAGCAGCCGCTAAACGCAATAAGTTTTGCGGCTGTGCCCCGGCCAAGAAACAGGCATGGCCCGTCCAATCCATCTGTGCCGCCAGCAAAGCCAACAACTGGCTCGGCTGTGTCTGCAAAAACGTCAGTGGCAAGGGCAGATCGTCCTGCATCTGCGCCAAGGCAGCGCTTGTGGCGGCATAGGTGCCGCGTTGACTGGTCAGCAGCAGAATTGCATCCGGCGGCAGTGTCTTCTCACCGGCATCGGCCAAACAACTCAATGCGCCATACAGGCCCAGCTCGGCCCAGGTGCCGATACGACGCGGCTTGGCGCCCAGCAACTGAGTCAGTTGTTCGCGCCAATCGGCAGGCGGAGGATTCGCCAGACAGCGCCCGGTGACGAAAAAGCTGCTCATGCGCGCTCCAACACCACGGTGGCATGCCCACCGCCGAATCCAAGGATGGTCGCCATGACACGGCGAACGGCCTCCGGCGGGTGCGCCGCGAGATGAACGCCCAAGGTCTCGTCAACGGCATCGGCATACGTCGGCCACACGTCTTGCTCCAGACAAGCGGTGAGCAGAGCGACTTCGGCGGCACCGGAGGCACCCATAGTGTGCCCAATCGCCGACTTGAGCGAAACCAGAGGCGGGATAACTTGGAACATGTCCCGCAAGCCTTGCGCCTCAATCGCATCGTTGCCCGGACTGCCCGCCGCCTGTACTTTGATGAGGTCAATATCGTCAGCGGCCAAACCGCTACTCGCCAAAGCCCGTTGGTACATGCTCATCACAGCCGAAGCCGAAGCGCTGGTTGGTTGCTTGCCATCCACCACATTGGCGCCGCCCAACATTTTCCAGGGTGAAACTTCTTGCGTTGAAAACCGCAATGCAGCGACCGCCTCACCGAGCACCAAGCCATCGCGATCTACGCCAAATGGCTTGCTGCTATGACGTGAGAGCAATTGCAAGGCGGCAAAGCCACCCAAGGTCAATCGGTTGTCCAATTCCACACCCAGCACCAGCGCATCCGTCAACTCGCCCGTGCTCAGCAGTGCATGCGCGGCAATCATGGCGTTGAGACTGGAGGTGCAGGCAGTGCTCACCAGATAAACAGGGCCCGTCCAGTCCAACCAGTTGGCGATCTTGTCAGCGAATGTCTGGTAATCCATTGCGGCTTCGCCTTGCTCCACGGCACCAATATCCAACGAAGACGTGGCGATGAACAGCGCCCCAGCGCGCATATTTTGCGCGCCAGCTTCATGGGCAACTTGGCGAACCAGTTGGCACGCACGCTCATTCCAATCACTCTGATCGCATGCAATGGCGTGATACGGAAAGCGGATATCGGATTGACCCGGCAGCGCATAAAACGCAGTGGCAGCGCAAGGGCGACCCATTGAGTCCACTGATCTCCCCAGTTCTAGACCGAGCGCACAGGCCAAGCTGCGGCCCGCAAGATAGACCGGCTTCATGCCGGTTGATGCGTGCGCAGATACTC
>CAIYKK010000155.1 GCA_903926695.1 uncultured Burkholderiales bacterium | reverse complement strand
GCATCAGCGTCAAGCTGGTCAGCGAAACCGGCGTCGGCACGATTGCCGCCGGTGTCGCCAAGGCCAAGGCCGATCACGTCGTGATCGCCGGTCACGACGGTGGCACCGGCGCTTCGCCCTGGTCGTCGATCAAGCATTGCGGCTCGCCGTGGGAAATCGGCCTGGCCGAAACCCAGCAGACGCTGGTGCTGAACCGCCTGCGCGGGCGCATCCGCGTTCAGGCCGACGGCCAGATGAAAACCGGCCGCGACGTGGTTATCGGCGCGCTGCTGGGCGCCGACGAGTTCGGCTTTGCCACCGCGCCGCTGGTCGTCGAAGGCTGCATCATGATGCGTAAATGCCACCTGAACACCTGCCCGGTCGGCGTTGCCACGCAAGACCCGGTGCTACGCGCCAAGTTCTCGGGCAAGCCTGAGCATGTGGTGAATTATTTCTTCTTCGTCGCCGAAGAGGCGCGCCAGCTGATGGCGCAGCTGGGCGTGCGCACGTTTGACGAGCTGATTGGCCGTGTCGATCTGCTGGACATGCAAAAGGGCGTGGAGCACTGGAAAGCTAGCGGCCTCGATTTCAGTCGCCTGTTCTACCAGCCGCAGGTGCCCGCCGATGTGCCGCGCCTGCATGTGATGAACCAGGACCACGGTCTGGAAAAAGCGCTCGACGTGCGGCTGATTGAAAAATCCAGGGCCGCGCTCGAAAAGGGCGAAAAAGTCCAGTTCATCGAAGTGGCGCGCAACGTCAACCGCACCGTCGGCGCGATGCTGTCGGGCGAACTGACGCGCCTGCGCCCCGAAGGCCTGCCGGATGACACGCTGCGCATTCAGCTGGAAGGCACGGGCGGCCAGTCGTTTGGCGCTTTCCTGGCCAAGGGCATCACGATGTATTTGATTGGCGACGCCAACGACTACACCGGCAAGGGCCTGTCCGGCGGACGCATTGTGGTGCGCCCGAGCATCGACTTCCGGGGCGACGCGGTGAAAAACACCATCGTCGGCAACACCGTGATGTACGGCGCCACCAGCGGCGAATCGTTCTTCAGCGGCGTGGCGGGCGAGCGTTTTGCGGTGCGCCTGTCGGGTGCGACGACG
Source organism: uncultured Burkholderiales bacterium (assembly GCA_903926695.1). Classification (GTDB taxonomy): domain Bacteria; phylum Pseudomonadota; class Gammaproteobacteria; order Burkholderiales; family Burkholderiaceae_C; genus Polaromonas. The sequence continues at coordinate 1,247 of CAIYKK010000155.1, read as the reverse complement.
GTGGTCGAAGGCACCGGCGACCACGGTTGCGAATACATGACCGGCGGCACCGTGCTGGTGCTGGGCAAAACGGGCCGCAATTTCGCCGCAGGCATGAGCGGCGGCGTGGCTTACGTCTATGACGAAGACGGCAAGTTCGCCACCCGCTGCAACACCGCGATGGTGTCGATGGACAAGGTGGTGACGACCGCCGAACAGCACAGCCATGACCATTCCGATTGGCACGGCGGCGAAAGCGACGAGCAGCAGCTCAAGCGCCTGCTGCAGGAGCACAACCGCTGGACCGGCAGCAAGCGCGCCCGCGAGCTGCTCGATACGTGGAGCGAGTCGCGCCTGAAGTTCGTCAAGGTGTTCCCGAACGAATACAAGCGCGCCCTGATTGAGCGTAAGGAACGCCGCCTCGAAGCCGCGACCGAAACCACCCGCGCCCAGGTGACCACCAACCACGAGGCGGTGCTGGCCAAATAAGGTCAGGCGGGCGCGCTGGCTTTTGCCTAAGCGCGCCCACCGTTTTTTGCTACTTAAAAAATTCGCACAGGACTCTCATCATGGGAAAAATCACCGGCTTCATGGAATACGAGCGCATCGAAGAGGGCTACCAGCCCGTCGCCGAGCGCCTGAAGAACTACAAGGAATTCGTCATCGGCCTGGACGACAAGCAGGCCAACACGCAAGCGGCGCGCTGCATGGACTGCGGCACGCCGTTTTGCAACAGCGGCTGCCCGGTCAACAACATCATTCCCGACTTCAACGACATGGTGTTCCGCAGCGACTGGAAAAACGCGATTGACACGCTGCACAGCACGAACAACTTCCCCGAGTTCACCGGCCGCATCTGCCCCGCGCCGTGCGAAGCGGCCTGCGTGCTGAACGTGAACAATGACGCCGTGGGCATCAAGTCGATTGAACACGCCATCATCGACCGCGCCTGGGCTGAAGGCTGGGTCAAGCCTCAGCTCGCCAAACACCAGACGGGCAAAAAAGTCGCCGTCGTCGGCGCTGGCCCTGCCGGTATGGCTGCAGCCCAGCAATTGGCCCGCGCCGGTCACGATGTGACGCTGTTTGAAAAGAACGACCGCGTCGGCGGCCTGCTGCGCTACGGCATTCCCGACTTCAAGATGGACAAAAGCCACATCGACCGCCGCGTCGAGCAGATGCAGGCTGAAGGCGTGAAATTTCGCACCGGCGTGATGATTGGCAGCCTGCCCAAAGGCTCCAAGGTCACGAACTGGGCCAAAGAAAGCATC
>CAIYKK010000154.1 GCA_903926695.1 uncultured Burkholderiales bacterium | reverse complement strand
GGTTTTCGCTGCGGGCAAGTCCCGCAGGATGCGGCGCAGCCATGTGTATGGCTCAAGGCCATTCGCCTTGGCCGTTTCCACCAGCGAATAAATGATGGCGCTGGAATTGGCGCCGGCTGGCGTGTCACTGAACAACCAGGCGCGCCTTCCAATCACGAACGGACGAATTGCGTTCTCGGCTCGATTATTGTCGATGGGCAAGTCGCCGCGCTCGGTGTAGCGCGTCAACATGCTCCAGTAATCGCTCATGTAAGAGAGCGCTGTGCCAAGCGCGCTTTTCGGCGGCACGGCAGGCCGCGTTTTTTCCAGCCAGGCATGCAAGGCGGCCAACGCCAGCATGCTGTGCTGCTGGCGCGCCAGCAGGCGCACCGCATCGGTGGCGTCCTTGTGCTCGCGTTCAATGCGGTACAGCTTGCCGATCAGGGCCACGGCTTCGTCGGCGCGCCCGCGTTTGCCTGCCGGCTGCACCTTGGCCGCATCGACAAAGCGTCGGCGCACATGCGCCCAGCAGGCAAGGCGTTCGATGCCGTCGATGCGGCCAAGCTGGTTATAGCCTGCGTATCCATCGGCCATCAGATAGCCCTGATAGTCATGCAACAGGCGCATGGGCACCTCCCCGCTGCGGCTGGGGTCGTAGTCGTAGATGACGACCGGTTTGCCCGGCGGCCCGCCGGCTTGCACCCACATGTAGCTTTGCGAAGTGGGCTTGCGATCTTTCTCCTTGAGCACCTGGACCACGGTTTCGTCGATGTGCAGGAGTGTGCCGTCAAGCAATGTATCGCGCATCAGATTGAACAAGGGTTGCACGACCTTGACCGAGCCAATGGCCCAGCGCGCCAGTGTCTGGTCCGGCACCGGCACGCCGTGGCGCCCGAGTACCTTGCCGAAACGCGTCAGCGGCAAGCCATCGACGAACTTGACCGTCAACAGCATGGCCAGGAAGTCGGCACTGGCATTGCTCTTGGGCAGCGGCTGTGGTGGCAATGCCGCCGTGACCGGTGCATGCATGCTGCCGGGGCAGCCGTAGCGCTTGCGGATGTGGCGCAGCACGCGCACTTGCATCGGCACGATGTCGAGTTGCTCGCTGATGTCCTGGCCGATTTCAACCATGGGCGTACCGCACGGGCAGAAGCGCTCAGCTTCAGGGATCTCATGCACGACATCGACCCGCGCCAGTTGCGCCGGCAGCGGCGCGCGCTTGCCGCGCGCAGGCTTGTCCTTGATGTCAAGCGGGACCGATTCCAGCGGCAACGGCGCGATGTCCTGTTCTTCGGTCGTTGCTGCGGCCAGGACTTCGGCTTCGTCGAACAGGCGGCCCTGGCTGGATAACTGCTCGGAACTGGCGCCGAACATGCGTCGGCGCGCCAGCAGAAACTGTTCAAACAGGTGGCTGATGTAATTGAGCGCCTTCAGATTGGAGGCTTCGTGCGCTTGCATCACCGAGTGCAGCAGCGCCGTCAGGGCGGCGACATCGGTGGGCAATTCCGCCGGCAAAGCGATCTCCGGCAGGGTGAATCCCTTGGGTAAAATCGATGGCTTTTGGGCGGTTTCAGGCATGCCCTATTTTAACAAATTCCCCTATGAAACAGAAGCAAAGTGCAGGGTTTTATGCGGACTATTGCGCCATAAGTCGAAGCCTTCGAGCAGCCATTCGAATTGCTGCAAATTGATCGTTTCGGTAGCCGCTTCGGTGCCCTGCGGCCAGGCAAATTTCTCTGCCTCCAGCCTTTTTAACCACAGACAAAAACCGTTGCGATGCCAATACAAGACCTTGATCTTGTTGTGCTGGCGATTGGTGAAGACATAGAGCGCGCTGCCGAACGGGTCCAACCCCAGCGCCTGCTCGACCAGCACCGAGAGGCCGCCGATCGACTTCCTGAAATCGACCGGTTCCCGACACAGATACACTTGCTCAATGCGGCAACCCGGGTGCATCAGCGCGCCTCCTGAAGCGCACGCCCGACGGCGACCAGCCATTCCGGCGCCGGCAGCGCCGGCATTTCCAGACGCAGACCCGATGCCAGGATCAGCGTGCAGCTCGTCGGGCGCGGCGCGAGCGTGGCAGCAGGAAGCCGCAGCGCCACGAATTTGCTGGCTGCCGGAGGCGCCACTTCGGGTTTGCCTGCTACCGCCTTCAATTTGCGCTTCCAGTAATAGAGCGACGCCAGCGAAATGTCGTGCTGCTGCGCATAGGCTCGCGCCGAAATGCTTTCCTGCCTGATTGCGGCCAAGTGCGCCGTCCATATTGCCGATTCTGCCGTCATGTTTGCTCCATTTAAAAAATGATAGGCAAGCATGCCGGAATCAGAATTACGCCACAAGTCTGGGGTTCATGGACCTCTTACTTTTGACCGTCTTGGCGCAGCGCGCCATCAGGGCTGAGATGGCGGTACAGGGTCTGGCGCGTAACTCCCAACTCCTTGCATAGGTCGCTCACGACCGTTTCCTTTTGTCCCATGGCCGCCATGGCCAGACGCAATTTGGCCGGCGTCATCTTGTGTTGTCGCCGACCGAAAATTGACCATTTGGGGGTGCGGACAAAAACTTGGACTGGTTATGCCGTAAGTCCGAGGCTGTCTCGGTATTCGGCGGGACTGAGCGCGCCAAGGGAAATCTTGATGCGCTTTTCGTTATACCAGCGGATGTAGGAGTCAACTGCCTCACTGAACTGTTCAATGGTTGTGGCCTGCCAGTTTCGAGGGTAAAACAGCTCTGTTTTCAGCCGCCCGAAGAAGCCCTCGCAGGCC
>CAIYKK010000153.1 GCA_903926695.1 uncultured Burkholderiales bacterium | reverse complement strand
CGAAGAGTTTTTGGCGGCCAACCCCGCGCCCGCGCTGTCCATTGCCTTTTTGATCACCAGCGACGAAGAAGGCCCCGGCGTTGATGGCACCGTCATCGTCTGCGAAGCCCTGCAAAAACGCGGCGAAACGCTGGACTACTGCATCGTCGGCGAACCCACGTCCGTCAAACAGCTCGGCGACATGGTGAAAAACGGGCGGCGCGGCACGCTCAGCGGCAAACTCACCGTCAAAGGCGTACAGGGCCATATCGCCTACCCGCACCTGGCGAAAAACCCGGTTCACCTGTTCGCGCCCGCGCTGGCCGAGCTGGTCGCCACGCGCTGGGACGCGGGCAACGCGTTTTTCCCGGCCACGAGCTGGCAGGTATCCAACCTGCACGCGGGCACGGGCGCGACCAACGTGATTCCGGGCGATCTGGTGGTCGATTTCAACTTTCGCTTTTCCACCGAATCCACGCCCGAGAGCCTGCAGCAGCGCCTGTCGGCCATCCTGAGCCGCCACCAGCTTGAATACGACCTGAAATGGACGCTGGGCGGCCTGCCGTTTTTGACCACGCCGGGCACGCTGGTCGATGCCGTGCGCGACGCCATCCACGCAGAGACCGGGCTGGAAGCCGAACTCTCCACCACAGGCGGCACCAGCGACGGGCGTTTTATCGCCAAAATCTGCCCGCAGGTGATTGAACTCGGGCCAATCAACGCCACGATTCACAAAATCAACGAACACGTCGCCGTCGCCTCGCTGGAGCCGCTTAAAAACATCTACAAAGGTGTTTTGGAGCGCCTGGCCGCGCTGGCTTAAAACCCCCTTTTACACACTCTGCCCAACACCGCGCCATGAAACCCACCAGCCCCGACCTCACCATCCTCGAACTCATTGAACAGATGGCCGACCGGCTGGAAGCGGCCGGTTTGAGCTTTTTCGACGGCTTCGGCCACGGCACGACCAACGCTTTTGACGAAGCCGCGTGGCTCGTCCTGTGGCAACTCGGCCTGCCGCTAGACGAACTCGATTTGGTGGAAAACCAGCCCGTCAGCGCCGCCGATCAGGCCAAGGTGGCCGATTTGCTGGCCCGGCGCATCCAGACGCGCCAGCCCGCCGCCTATTTGACGCATGAAGCGTGGCTGCTGGGCGTGCCGTTTTACGTCGATGAGCGTGTCATCATTCCGCGCTCCTTCATCGCCGAGCTGATTGACGAGGGCAGCATTGACCCGTGGCTGAGCGACAAAACGCAGCGCGTGCTCGATTTATGCACCGGCAACGGCAGTCTGGCGATTCTGGCCGCGATGACTTATCCCGACGTGGTGGTCGATGCCGCCGACATCAGCGCGGACGCGCTGGCCGTGGCCCGCATCAACGTTGAGCGGCACAAACTGGCCGAGCGCATCACGCTGATCGAATCCGACGGCCTGACAGCATGCCCCGGCAATTACGACCTGATTCTGTGCAACCCGCCCTATGTGAACGCCGCCAGCATGGCCGCGCTGCCCGCCGAATTCCGCGCCGAACCCGCCTTGGCGCTGGCCGGTGGCGACGACGGCATGGACTTCATCCGCGCCCTGTTTCAAACCATTGCCGCACAAATGAACGAAAATGGCGTCCTGGTGCTGGAAATCGGCCACGAACGGACTCACTTCGAGCGCGCTTTTCCGCACCTGACGCCGCTGTGGTTCGACACCAGCGCGGGCAGCGATCTGGTGCTGCTCTTGACGCGGCAACAGCTGGCTTAAAGCCTTCCCTTCGTTTTTTCAGGCGCTCCGCCCATCGGTGTGCCTGAATGATTTTTTTATAGCTTCCTGTGCGGGTTGTGCGAATTTTTCGCGTCCTCTGCGCACAACCCCTGCATTCGACTCCAATGATTACCCTTAAAAATGTGGTGCTGCGCCGTGGCACCAAAGTGATTCTCGACAAAGCCTCCGTCACCCTCAACCCCGGCGAAAAAGCGGGCTTGGTCGGGCGCAACGGCGCAGGCAAATCGTCGCTGTTTGCCATGCTCAACGGCACGCTGCACGAAGACGGCGGCGAGTTCTACATTCCCGCGCAATGGAAAATGGCGCAGGTCGCCCAGGACATGCCCGAAACCGAGCAAAGCGCCACCAGCTACGTGATCGAAGGCGACACCGTGCTGCAAGCCGCGCAGGCCGAAGTCGATGCGTCCGAAATCAGCGGCGACGGCGACCGCATGGCCCACGCCTACATGGACCTGTACGACTGCGGCGCGCACGACGCGCCAGCGCGGGCGCAGGCTTTGATTCTCGGTCTGGGCTTCAAGCTCAGCGAGCTGGAAAATCCGGTGAACAGCTTTTCCGGCGGCTGGCGTATGCGCCTGCAATTGGCGCGCGCGCTGATGTGCCCGTCCGACCTGCTGCTGCTCGACGAGCCGACCAATCACTTGGACTTGGACGCGCTGGTCTGGCTGGAAGCCTGGCTGAAAAAATACCAAGGCACCATGCTGGTCATCAGCCATGACCGCGAGTTTCTGGACGCCGTGACCGATGTCACCGTGCATATTGAAGTCGCCAAACTGACGCGCTACGGCGGCAACTACAGCAAGTTTGAAGACCTGCGCGCCGAGCAGATGGCGCTGCAACAAGGCGCGTTCAACAAGCAGCAGGACAAAATCGCCCACCTGCAAAAATTCATTTCCCGCTTCAAGGCGCAGGCCAGCAAGGCCAAGCAGGCGCAAAGCCGCGTCAAGGCGCTGGATCGCATGACCAAAATCGCGCCGCTGCTGGCCGAAGCCGATTTCACCTTCGAGTTCAAGGAACCGGCCAGCCTGCCGAATCCGATGCTGTCGATGCAGAAAGCCTCGTTCGGCTATCCGCCGCCCGAGGATGCGCCCGCCGG
>CAIYKK010000152.1 GCA_903926695.1 uncultured Burkholderiales bacterium | reverse complement strand
GGCCGCGCAGGTAATCGGCGTAAGCGCGCTGCGCTGCCAGCGCATCCGGGCGCAGCGGCTCAAAACCGGCGCACGGCTCAAACACCAGACTGGCCACGCGGCTGGCGCAGTGCAGCAATTCCGCCGTAGCCAATAAGTCGGCGCGGCCAGTGCGGGCGAGCTGACTGCGGGCCTGCACCAGTTCGGCCGCTTCCACGCGGCTGTTGCCTTCAAGGTAAGCGGCGACAGAGCGCTCCATCGCGCTTTTGGCGTCGATTTGCCAGTCGGGCGGTTTCGGGCCGCTGCTGCAGGCGCTGATCAGCCCCGCGAAGGCCAACAACAAAATGGTGTCACCGTTAAATTTGCAAATCTTGGCTTTCCGACGGATAGGTAAAGATTTCTTCGTAGTTTTCACGGCAGTTTGATCTCCACGTCGCGGGCAAAAGGCCATTTGCGGTTGATTTCGGTCACCAGGCTTTCGACCTTGCGCAGGCTGGCATCGACTTCGCTGCGCAGGGCGCTCAAATCGACCGAAGCCTCTTTGGCGTTGGCGCTGATCGCCTGAGCATCGACCAAAATCGCATCGACTTTTTTCAGGCTGGTGCGGGCCTCGCCGAGCATGGCATTGAGCTGGGCGACGGTGGCGCGGGTTTCCGGCATCACGCCCTTCGCGCCGAACACCTGGGTGTCGGCCTTGCCCGCCAGTACGTCGAGCCGGGCCAGCAGCGTGTTGGTGCGCTCCAGCGTGAGAAAGATTTTTTTCGCCTCGGCTTCGCTGCCCATCAGCACCGTGAGCGCGCCGCCGGGGCCGTTGAGCCGGTACGTCAGCCGCTGCACATTGGACAGCGCCGCGCCGATTGAGCCGTTCTCGCCGGTCATGGTGTTGAGGTTGTCGATCAGCATCTTGACCGCTGAAATCACCTGCGGGATTTCCGCGCTGGCGTCGCCCTGCAACACGGTGCGCATTGCGCCGTTGGGCAGCGGCGGGTCGGTGAGCACGCCCGAATACGCCCGCAGACTCGGCCCGCCCACAATGCCGCGCACCAGGGTGAACACGCTGGTCGTGCGCAGCCAGTGAGCGTCCTTGGCGGCAACGTCCATCAGCAGGCGCGCCTTGCCGTCTTCGGCCAGTTCGACGCGCTGCACGCGGCCAATCGGAAAGCCGGAAAACGTCATGTCCATGCCCACGGTCACGCCTTCGGCGTTTTCGGCCATGAGCACGAGGCGCTGGGTGGACTCAAACGCGCCGCGTGCGTACAGCACATACAGCGCCGAGCCGCCCACGAGCAGCAGCATGAACAGCATCAACAGCCGCGCCTTGAATTCCAGATTGGCTACCGGCTCGGACGGCGCAATGCCTCGGGCCGGGCTGTGGGCGGGCTGCGGGCCGGGATCAATGCCGGAATCGGGGCGGCTGGGATCGGCGCCGGGCGGCGGCAAAGGCGCTTGGGGTGAACTCATGGCGGGGATTTTCCGGTTCGATTCAATAGTAGTTGCCGACGAGCGAGGCAATTTCAATCAGCAGGATCACGGCAAACAGGCGCACCAGTCCGCGCATTTCCGCGCTGGTGCGGACGCTGGTGCGAAACCGTCCGGGCAGGCCGTACAGCGCCGACGCCATCGGAATGAGCGACACGGCCAGAGAAAAGAAGAAAGTCTTGAGCAGAAAAATAAGCGTCACCGCCGGGCTGAACACCTGCCCGAACAGCCGGGTGTAAGCCGCCGCGCCGGACACCGAAAAGCCATACGCCGCCACATAAGCCACGACCACCGCCACCACACAGCTCAGCGCCGCCAGCGTGATCCCTGCGAACATGCCCGCCACCACACGCGGCAGCACCTCGCAGCGCACCGGATCAATGCCCTGGCTGCGCATGTCGTCGAGTTCGCCGCTGGCCTGCATGGCCATCAGCTCAGCACCATCGGGAATGGTGCAGCGCATGGCCACAAACAGCGCGCTGGTCAGCGGAATGAGTTCGAGCACCAGCACCCGGATCACCACCTGCAGCGCGTACTGCGACAGGCCGTAGCTCAGCGCCGTGACCAGCACGATGCGTGTAAGCACCACCGTCACCAGCGCGCACAGCACCGAAAAACCCAGCAGGATGGGCGCGGTGTTCAGATAGATATGGCGCCCCAGCGCCAGGCGGCTCTCGCGGCTGTAACTCGACGGCGAGAGCGTCAGCACAATCAGCACCGCGCCCAGATGCGCCAAGCGCCACCACTCGATGAGCCAGCGCTGCGCCATCCGGCTGATGCGCGTCAGCAGGCCGAGCCAGGAAGGGTTTGCAATCATGCAGCCATGATAGCGGGCAGCCCGGTTTCAGCATCACAAAACGGCAGTGTTTTGATGACGGGGCACCCGACTGGCCGACCAATGGTCGTATAGCGCTTTCTTTGGTGTGTCAAAATGTTTTATGCTGTTTTGACGCGCTGTTGATGGCTTCTTGTGCAAGCGCAAGGTTCAGTCAATGGCCTGAAAATTGCTGCCGAGTGTTACAAATCAAGTTACCAACTGTTCGATTTACCCATATTTCTTCAAGTATGCTCTGCGCCATGCGAAAAATAAGCCTTTCTCTTGTGATGACTGTTGCCGCGCTCTGGAGCTGCAGTACACACGCCGCGCCTGACAGTAGCAGCGAAAACACCACCAAAGCGTCAGCCAACAGCGGCATCCTGACGCACATCGACCAGGTTCGGCAAAACGTCAGCCTCAAAGCCAGCGATCTGGTCGGCGATGCCATAGACCTCATCGGCGTTCCTTACCGGCGTGGCGGCAGCACCGCAGAGAACGGTTTTGACTGCAGCGGCTTTGTGCGTTCGGTCTATCAAAAGAGCATTGGCCTGCTGCTGCCGCGCAAGGCCGAAGAGCAGGCCTACGTCACCCAGCGTATCCACAAAACAGATCTGCGCCCCGGTGATCTGGTGTTTTTTAACACCATGCGCCGCGCTTTCAGCCATGTCGGGATTTATGTCGGCGAAGGCAAATTTATCCACTCGCCCAAGCCCGGCTCCGAAGTGCGCATCGACAGCATGGACATGGATTACTGGCAAGGCCGCTTTGACGGCGCCCGGCGTGTCCCCGAGGCAATGACAACCTCCTTTCAGGCCTCAGCGCTCCAGGCCTCAGCGCTTCAGGCCGCAGCGCCACTGGCCCTCGCTGAAAGTGACCCTCCCGTGCGTGCGTTGAGGCCCGGCAAACACAAGCTGGTCGAAACCCAAAAGCACAACAGCAAAAAACAGGATGTGAAAAAGCAGATCCCCAAGGGTCCAGTCGCCAAAAGCGAAACGGCCAAAGGAAAAACGGCCAAAGGAAAAGCCGCCAAAGCACAAACGGCGAAAGGCCAAACTGCTAAAGCAAAAGCGGCTAAAACACAAACGGCCAAAGCGCAGACCGCCAAAAAACAGTCAGCGAGCAAGCACCCCAGTGCTGCCGCTCCCAAATCCTCCAAAGCCAAAAAACACGCCAAAGCCTGAAGCACACCGGCGTGCCCAAGCGCTTGACAGTGCTACACACCAGGCCGCTGGCGAGTTCGCAGCGTCCTTTGCGGATGGACCACTCGGACCACCCCAGCTCGCATCGCCAACGTTTGACCACCGCGCCCGAGTTCCTGGACGGTGCGCGCCATGTGACCAAAGCAAACCGGAAAACACAAGCCCAATTCGAGTGCGTCGATTGCGGCTACAAAAACAACGCCGATGTGGTCGGCGCAATGAATATTTTGGCGCGGGGATACGGCGTTGCAACCCGTGGAGAGGACGGCTCTGGCTCGGTTCAGAAGAATCGAACGAAACCAGCTTCAGCGAAGCAGGAATCCACCGAAGCGACTTCAGCCAGCGCAATGCTGGTTGAAGCGCTGTAGGAATCCCCTTCCTTTGCGAGGGAGGATGTCAAACAGGGTCAATGCCGCGCCGGCGGTGCCTGGTCAAACTCCGTCAGCGCCGCCCGGTCATCCGCAGCAAGCGCCATCTTTCGGCACCTGCCAACTGATGCACCGGATGAATCTAACGACAGCGTGATACAGGCCCGCCGTTCGCACGCCGTTCGCGGCCTATTCAGGCTTGGCCGGACGCGGGATTTTTTTGAATTTAATCAGCCGGCTGGTCTCGATCTTGTCTTTTTTCACCTGCCGCTCGGCGTCCATTAATCGGCCAGCGGCCAGCCATTGGGCAAACTCCTCGGGCGTTTCCAGCGTGATGCGCCCCAGCGTGGCGGCGCGGAATTCGTAAATCACGATTTCAGCGGCTTTTTGCAGATTGACGCGGCCCTTGGTCAGCACCGCGCCGCGCTTGCGGCCGATTTCTTCTAACAACTGCTCGTCGGTGATGCCGGGCGTCAATTCCACTTTGTAGCGCGCTGCCAGCATTTCCGGGTAATTCGGAATCAGGTAGTCCAGCAATTCCAGCGCCACTTCTTCTTCTTCAAACGCGTTGCGGCCAATCGCGCCGCTGGCGGCCAGGTTGTAGCCGCTTTTGGCGACGATGATGCGCGGCCAGAGCATGCCGGGCGTGTCCCACAAATAAAACCCGTCGGCCAGCACCAGACGCTGCTCGACTTTGGTCACGCCCGCCTCGTCGCCGGTTTTGGTGGCGCGCTTGCCGGTCAGCGTGTTGATCAGCGTCGATTTGCCGACGTTGGGAATGCCGCAAATCAGCACGCGCATCGGCTTGACCATGCTGCCGCGTGTCGGTGCCAGCGCGTGGCAGGCGTCGATAAGCGCCTTGGCGGGCGTTTTCATGCTGGCATCCAGGCCGATGGCGCGGGTGCTGCTCTGGCTGTTGTAGTGCTCCAGCCAGAGCGCGGTGCGCGCCGGGTCGGCCAGATCCTGCTTGTTCAGCACCTTGAGCGCGGGCTTGCCGCCGGTCAGACCGGCGAGCATGGGGTTGGCGCTGGAGCCGGGCAGGCGGGCGTCGAGCAGCTCGATCACCACATCAATTTCCTTGATGCGCTCCTGAATAGCTTTTTTAGTCAGGTGCATGTGACCGGGAAACCACTGAATGGCCATCTTGAGATTCTTTCTTGGGTTGGAAATGAAAGGCTGCCTGAGACAGCCGTGGGCGGCAGTGTGGCCTGGCTAACTAACAGGCACCTGCCGCCGGGAAGCGTGGATTGTCACCCTTTCAGCGGCGGGTCTGCGCAGCCGGTGGCGCGCCGGGCTGGCCGATGAGGGAGAATGCCCTACTCTCGCGCACCCCTGCGGCACGAACCGCCCCCCCATTTTCGCCCAACATGCCTTTGCCTAACGCCCCCACCCGCCGCCCGAACAATCCAGAAACCCGCCTGGCCGACCAGAAAACCAGCACCATGCTGCTGATTCTGGGGCTGGTGTTCGCCTTCATCGGGCTGGGCGCGCTGCTGCTGCCCGCCCTGATCGAGATTCCAGAAATGGCGGAAGTGCTGGCCGTGACCACCGTGGTTGGCGAGGTGGCGCTGGGACTGGGCGGCGTTTTGATCGCCGTGTATGCGTGGCGGCGCGTGACGGCGCAGGTCAAGCAATAAGGAAGGCGCGCCATGCCGGATTTTTCAGCGCCAATTACGGCGATTGCGGATCGGGACGCCGCGCTGGCTTTGTTCAGCGCGCTGCAAGAGCGCGCCAACGCCGCCGGTATCACCCTGCGCGAGCCGCCGCCCGAGCCGGTGAGCTGCTGCGGACGCGGCTGCAACGGCTGCGTCTGGGAGGGCTATTACAGCGCCGTGAACTACTGGCGCGACGAGGCTTTGCTGACGCTGTTGGATTGAGCGGCCCCGCCAGCGCCAGCCAAACCGCCTTGAAGCCGGAACGCCTGCGGCCCGACCGCCAGCCTTGAGGCGGTTTTTCAGTGGGCCTCCAGCGCGGCTTCCCGCACTTCGAGCCGCTCGGGCGAGACGTACAGCTCGCGGTACACCTCGAACGGCATGGTGTCAGCCGCTTCGATCTTTTTCTGCTCCTGCACCGACTGCTGGGCCATCGCCGCAAAACGCTGCTGCTGCTCCAGTCCAAACGGCAGGGCCAACAGCGTGTCCCGCGTTGTGGCCGACTGGGCGCGGGCGAATTGAACAAAAGAATTGTCAAACTCCTGCGCCATGACGGCCAGCACCCGCGCCGAGGGCAGGCTGGCCGCGTCCAGCAGCCGGGCCTGCGCAGCGGCCAGCGCCGCCTGATAAGCCGTGCCGCCGTGCGCCGCGTCCAGGGCGGCGGCAATCGGCGCGCAGCCCGTCATCACTTCGGCGGCCCAGTCGGTGAGCAGCACTTCGCCGCCGCCGCGCTTGAGTTTTAAACCCGGCTCGCGGCCACGGGCGGCGGTCTGGTGCTGGTTAAATTTCAGCTCGGCAATCTCGGCGGGCGTGTCCGGCGGGCTGTCGGACAGGAGGCAGTGCAGCAAAAACACGTCCAGAAAGCGCATGGTTTGTGCGTTGATGCCCACCGGCTCGAACGGGTCTAAATCCATCAAACGCACCTCGATATATTCAACGCCGCGCTCGCGCAGCGCGTGCAGCGGGCGCTCACCGGGGAAAATCACCCGCTTGGGCCGGATGGTGCCGTAAAACTCGTTTTCGATTTGCAGCAGCGTCGTGCCCAGCTGGTTGTAATCACCGCCGGGGTTGCGGATGCCGACGGCTTCGTAGGCCGGATAAGGCCGCGTCAGCGCGTCTTGCAGCGAGGCGGCGTAGCCTTCCAGACTGTTGTAGCTCACGGCCAGCGAGGCCTGAGCGTCGCTTTGATAACCGAGCCGCCCCATGCGCAGCGAGGTGCCGTGCGGCATGAACATGGTGCGCTCGGTCAGCGCCTGCAATTCATGTTCGCGCCCGGCGACAAATGTCGAGCACACGGCGGGCGAGGCGCCAAACAGATACAGCAGCAAAAACGCCTGCCGCCGGAAATTGCGAATCAGCGCGAAATACTGCTCGCTAGACACGCTAGGGAGCGACCAGTTGTAATGAATGCCCGAAATTGTCTGCATGCGCCGCCCGTAGCGGTGGCCCAGCCCCATGCGATAGACGCTTTTGGCGCGCCCGACATTGGACGAACCGAAACGGGCCAGCGGAATAGTTTCGTCCGTCGGCAGGCCGCACGGCATGCTGGACACCCAGAGCATTTCGTCGCCCGCATCGCGCAGGGCGCGGTAGGTGCATTGGTGCAGCTCGGTGAGTTCGTGCAGCGCGGCTTCCGGGCTTTTGTGCGCGCCGGTGACGAGTTCGACCTGCGACTCGCTGAAGTCGGTGGTGATGCCCGGATGCGTCAGCGCCGAACCGAGCGCCGCCGGGTGCGGCGTGAGCGCCAGCGCGCCGCCGGGCTGGGCGCGCAGGCTTTCTTTTTCGATGCCCCGGCGCATGCCTTTGAGCTGTTCGGGGGTAAGCGCTTTGAGGCGGTGCTGCAAAAGCGCGCGGCTGGAAACCTTCAATGGGTTCATGATTTTGTTCTCTCTGATTCTGGGACCGGCTCAGAAGTTATCACAGGCCGGTGCTTTGCGCTGTGACGGGCGATTAGCGCAGCGCCGCGTCACTGCCAAATAGGCTTATGGGATTTTCCCCGCCGCCTTGAGCGCGGCGGCCACCATATCCAGGGGAAGCAAGAGCGTCAGCGGCGCATCAAGCAGCGGCACCGCGCCATAGCTGGCGTACCACGCGGCCACCTGCGCATTCTTGGCATCAATGAGCATCACGGTGCCGCCAACTTCTTGCGCCACGCGCAGGCAGCGGCGCCCGGCAGCCAGCAGCAATTGCCCGCCAAAACCCTGACCGTGCAACGTATGGCAAACGGCAAGCCGCCCCAGGCGGTAGGCGCCGATGTCATAGCGCCCCAAGCCCCGGCGCACGATGTCGGGGCTGCGCGCATATTCGACCGACGCCGGACTGAGGCTGTAGTAGCCATAAATGGTTTGGCCGTCGCCATCGTCCACCGCCAGGAAGGTTTTCGCCGCGCCGCGTTCGTGGCTTTGCCGGGCGTGATCTCTCAAAAATACATTGAGTTCCGGCTGGCGGCAATCAAAACCCATGCGTTCGTGCTGTTTGGCCACAGGCTCTTCGTGCCAAGGCGGCAGCGTCATGCCTGATCCGGCAAGGTGCGCGCAGCGGCCATGAGGCGGGCATTCGGGACGGGCGGATGCTCCAGCAAGTCCAAAATACGCAGGCTGTCGCGCTCGGAAAGCACCAAGCGTTCGGCTTTGTCGATCACCGCATCGGCAGCGCGCAGCACGTTGCGCAAAATAAATTCCGTCAAATCCATGTGCTCCAAAGCGGAGGCGCGC
Organism: uncultured Burkholderiales bacterium; assembly: GCA_903926695.1. Classification (GTDB taxonomy): domain Bacteria; phylum Pseudomonadota; class Gammaproteobacteria; order Burkholderiales; family Burkholderiaceae_C; genus Polaromonas. Next base: position 1,363 of record CAIYKK010000152.1, on the reverse strand, counting down.
ACAAGCCTGGCTTTGTCAGCAGGATGAACCCGCAACGCTAACCGGCTGTTGTTTTCGATGGCGGCTCTTGGCATGACTGACTCCTTGATGTACGCATTCAAAGTGTACAACATTGATCAGAGTGCTCAATTCAAGTCGGATGGCACCAGCTGCCGCCCCGCGCCCCCGGCCTTTTGATAGGCCGCCAGCACGGCGCGCGCCACCGTCTGCATCGCGCCGCTCTCGCACAGCGCCACGCAGGCACCGCCAAAACCGGCCCCGGTCAGCCGGGCGCCAAAAACGCCGTCCTGCGCCTGCAGCAGCGCCACCAGCGCATCCAGCCCCGGCGTGGAGACTTCGTAATCGTCGCGCAGGCTGGCGTGCGAGGCGTTCATCAATTCGCCAAAAGCGCTGGCCTCCGTGCAGTTAACGGCTTCCAGGACGCGGGCGTTTTCCGTCACGACATGGCGGGCGCGCCGGTGCAGGCTTTCGGGCAGCGAGGCGAGCTGATTCACCCGGTCAATGTCGCGCAACGAGGCCACGCCCAGCAGCTGCGCGGCCTGCTCACACTCGGCGCGGCGTGTGTTGTAGCCGCTGGCAGCCAGCGAGCGCGCAATGCCCGAGTCCAGCACCAGCACGGCACTTCCGGGCGGCAAATTGACAAAGCGCCGCGCCAGCGTGCGCGTGTCCAGCAGCAAAGCGCGGTCGGTGTCGGCCAGGCTGGACGCCATCTGGTCCATGATGCCGCAATGCACACCGGCGTAGTCAATCTCGGCGCGCTGGGCGAACTGGGCGATTTGCACATCGTCCAGCGGCAGGTTCAGCAGCTGGCGCAGGCAGCGCAGCGTGGCCACTTCCAGCGCGGCACTGGAAGACAGCTCCACGCCGATGGGCACACCGGACGAGACAAACATGTCCAGCGGCGGCACCCGCACGCCCCGCTTTCGCAGCAGCGCCAGGCAGCCGAACACGTAGCTGGCAAAGTGCGCTTGCGGCGGCGCCTCGAAAGTGAACTGCACGCTCTGCCGCAACTCGGCGGCGTACAGCGAAAACTGCGGCGCGCCGCTGCACCGCACCGCCACAATGGTTTGCTGCGGGATGGCAATCGGCAGCACATAACCATCGTTGTAATCGGTATGTTCGCCCAGCAGGTTGACGCACCCCGGCGCGCTGGCCTGGGCCTCGGGCAGACCGCCATAGATGGCTTCAAAGCCGCTGATCATGACAGGCGCGCCTTGATTTGATGCAACTCGTGCGCGTCGTTGTCGCAAAAGCGCCAGGCGCCGTTGACCGTGGCCCGTTGGGCGCGCTGCAGTTGCGGGCATGGACAGGCGAGATCCACATCGTTCTCCTTGAAATGCAAGCGCCATTGTGGTGGACCGGG
>CAIYKK010000151.1 GCA_903926695.1 uncultured Burkholderiales bacterium | reverse complement strand
CCAAAATTTTAAAACTGACAAAAGTAAATAATTGTCCTTAGATGTTTACAGTTAATAAATTTACTTACAATTTGGCACTTTAGTCCAGAATAAATAACTGCCACAGGGTGAAGAAGTTGATACTCGTTGTTGAAGACAATCCAGACCATCTTGAGTTAACCGTGTTGACACTGGAAGACAGCGGCGTTGCGACAGAGATCGAAGTGGCGCGCGATGGTGCCGAGGCGCTCGATTTCCTGCTCGGGCAGGGCGCTTACGCCGGGCGCGACACGCACAAGCAGCCTTCTTTTGTGCTGCTCGACATGAAGCTGCCCAAGCTCTCGGGGCTGGACGTGCTGCGCGGCATACGCGCCAACCCGATCACGGCGCTGGTGCCGGTGATCATGCTGACCTCATCGAGCGAGCACTCCGACATGCTGGCGTGCTACCAGAGCGGGGCTAACAGCTTTGTGCGCAAGCCAGTCGATTTTGCCGAGTTCACCGAAAAACTCGGCTGCCTACAGGCTTACTGGCTGGGTGTGAATGAGGCGATTGCAGCGATTTGACCGGGTTTTTCCGGCGCCCTGATGCAACGGGGCGCTGCGGCGCCCACCTTCCCGGAACTCTGTAGGTATCAACCATGCGCTTTACCCTGCGACACCATCTGGTCATCCAGATCGTGGCGGCGATGGTGCCGCTGTTTGCCCTGTCTTTGGTCAACGCCTGGCTTGGCGCCAATGCCGCGATTGACCGAACCACAGAAAATCTGACGTTTTCCGCCTCTCTGGTGGCGACCAGCCAGAGCCGGATGGTTGAGTCGGCGCACCAGCTTTTGATCGCTATGGCGAATACACGGGAGGTGCGCAATGGCAATGCGGCCGACTGCCAGCGTTACCTTCACACCTTGACCAGCGAGTTTCCGGTGTATGCCAACCTGGGTCTCATCAGTCTTGATGGCTACCTTTTCTGCGCCAGCGAGAGCAACAACAAGCCTGTGTTTCTTGGAGACCGGGACTATTTCCAGCAGACCCTGAAGAGCCGCAGCTTGACGGCGACGGGATACAAGTTAGGCCGCATCAAAGGCAAGGAAGTGATCATTTTTTCGATGCCGCTGATCGATGGCGGGGGGAAAGTGAGCGGACTTGTTTTTGCCGCTGTGAGCCTTGCCGAGATGGCCAAAGCAGTGGCCGCCATGCCTTTGCCAGAAGGCAGCCGGGTGGCGATCCTGGACCGCCAGGGCGTTGTGCTGGCGACCCAGCCGAACAGGGCGGAGGTGATTGGACAGATGGTTCCCAGCTTGGTGCTGCAGGAGGCGGTCAAAACCATGCGCACGGGCACCCAGAAAGGCTTTAATAGCCGGGGCGAGCCGCGCCTTTATGCTTTTTTGCCCGCTGGCGACGCCAGCGACTCCCCTTTTTTTGTGTCCGTCAGCGCAGCCAAGGACGCTGTGCTGGCGCCCGCCTGGCAGCAGCTCAGGCTGGAGCTGGCGGTTCTGGCGTTCGTCACCCTCTTGGGAGGAGTGCTGGCCTGGCGCATGGGCGCCCGCATCATTGTGGTGCCGACCAAGGCGCTACTGGAGGCCACCCGGCAGCTTCAGCAAGGCCAGCTCGATGTGCGCATTCCCAGCTGCCTGGCCGGTGACGAAAATGAGTTCTGCAGCATTGCCACCGGTTTTAACCAGATGGCCGAGTCGCTGCAAAAGCAGCGCCTGGCGCTCGAAACGGAGCTGGCGCACAGCCGGGCGGTGCAGGAAAAACTGCGCGACGCCCAGCGCGTGGGCTGCATAGGCTATTGGCAACTGGACTTGGCAACCAAGCGGATATGGTGTTCAGACGAGGTGTATGAGGTGCTCGGCGTTGACCACACCAGTTTTGACAGCACGTTCGCCGGATTCTTGCAGCTGATCCATCCGGCGGATCGAAATACTTTCAGTGAAGCGCGCGACGCCGCTATTGCAGCGGGACTGCCGCTCAATATTCAGTTCCGCATCATCACGCCGGACGGCGATGTGCGCTGGATGCACCAGTTTGGCCGGGTACATTTCGACGCTGACGGGCGCCTGTCGGCATCGCGCTCGGGTGTGATTCAGGACATCACGCAGCGCAAGCTGACCGAGCAGGCCAACATCCGCAGCACCGAGCTGCTCAACCGCACCGGCGCGCTCGCCGGGGTGGGCGGCTGGGAGCTGGACCTCGACACCATGACGGCTTACTGGTCCGAGGAGATTCACCGCATCCTGGAGCGCGAACCCTCCGCCGGGCTCATGCCGGAGATGGTGACGGAGTTTTACGCCCCCGAGGTCCAGCCGCAGGTCCGTGCCGCGCTGGCGGCGGCGCTGGAGCACGGCACGCCCTGGGACAGCGAGCTGCCGTTGGTCACGGCTTGCGGGCGGCGCATCTGGGTGCGCAGCCAGGGCCGCGCCCTGATGCACAACGGCAAAGTCGCACGCCTGGTGGGCGTGCTGCAGGACATCAGCGCCCAGCATGCGGCACAGGCCCATTTGCGCCTGCTCGAAGCCGCCATTTCCCGCCTCAACGACATGGTGATCATTACCGGGCCGGTGACCGAGTCAGGCCCGCGCATCGTGTTTGTCAACGACGCCTTTGAGCGCATGACCGGCTACAGCCGCGAAGAAGTGATCGGCCAGACGCCGGGCTTCATGCGCGGCCCCGCAACCCAGCCGCCCGAGATGCAGCGCATCAGCACGGCGATCCGGGCTGGGCAGCCGGTGCACGCCGAGCTGATCAACTACACCAAGGCCGGGCAGGCGTTCTGGCTCGAACTCGATATCGT
>CAIYKK010000150.1 GCA_903926695.1 uncultured Burkholderiales bacterium | reverse complement strand
CTCAAACCCATGCCGCCGCCCATCACCACGCCGTCCATGAAGGCGATATAAGGCTTGGGATAAGTCTGAATCAGGTGATTGAGCGTGTATTCCTCGGTGAAAAAATCATCCAGCGCCGAATCGCCCGCCAGCGCCGCCTGATAAAAGAAACGAATGTCGCCGCCCGCGCAGAAATTGCCGAACAGGCTGTCCGGCGTGCCGGGACGCCCTGCCTTGTTGGTGCCGCGAATGGCCACAGCCAGCACCGCCGGATCGTCGCGCCAGGCTTGCAAAATGCCGGTCAAGTCGCGCACCATCTGCAGCGACAGCGCATTGAGCGCCTTGGGCCGGTTCAGCGTGATAAGGCCGACGCTGCCGCGCCGCTCGGCCAGCACGGCGGGCGAGGTTGTTGTTTCAGTTGTCATCGTCGTTGTCTCCATCCAATCCATTCATTCACCACCAGCGCGCTGACCACCAGCGCGCCGCCCGTCAAGACGCTGGCCTGCGGCGCTTCATTCGCCCCCAGCCACGCCAGCAAAATGCCAAAAATCACCTCCAGCAGCGCCAGCAGGGCGATTTCCGGCGCTTTGAGCACGCCCGCGCACAGCACCGACAGCACGCAGGGAACGGCCAGCTGAACCAGCCCGAGCAGCGCCAGCAGGCCAATGTCGTGCGCCGTCGCGGCAAAAGGAAACGCCAGCGGCAAAGTCGCCAGCGAAGAAAGCGCCGCGCCCACCAGCACGGCGGGCACGAGGTCGATATTTTGGCCGTGGGCGCGGCTGTGCTGCACCACCGTCCAGTTAATCGCCCCGGCCAGCGGCACCAGCAGCGCCACCAGCGTGCCGCCGAGGTGGCTGGAAAAATCCGCCTGCCCGCCGTACATCCACGCAATGCCCACGCCCGCCGTGGCAATCGCCAGCCAGGTGCGCAGCGCAATGCGGTGCCCGATGAACACCCAGGCGAGCAAGGCGGTCATGAACGGCCCCAGCGCCATCGTCACCAGCACATTGGCCACCGTGGTCAGCGTCAGCGCCACCATGAAGGCGGTGAACATCACGCTCCAGCACACGCCCGACACCCAAAAGGCCCGCGCGCCGTGGCGAATTTTGGCAAACACCGCCCGCCCCTGAAACAGCGGCAAGATCACCAGCAGCGAAGCGAAGGTAAAAAAACTGCGCCAGAACGTCACTTCAAAACTGTGCGCCGACGCCAGATGCCGGGTCACGACACCGGCCAGCGACCACATCAGGGTCACGAGCACCATCAGGCCGACAGCGCGGCTGTGGGTGAGTTGCGGAAATTTCATGGCTTGAGCAGGCTTCAACAGGCACCTTTAAACGGCAAAAAGGCCACTGCAGGGCAGCGGCCTCTGAACAAAGCGGGGCAAGCTGCTAAGCCTGCGCCGCCGTGAGAAGTCAAAACGCTGGTGCGCTTAACGGCCAGCGCGCTTGCGCTCGCTTTCCGTCAGGTAACGCTTGCGCAGACGGATCGACTTGGGCGTGATTTCGACCAGCTCGTCGTCCTCGATGAACTCGACGCCGTATTCCAGCGTGCAGTCAATCGGCGGCGTGATTTTGATCGCGTCTTCTTTGCCGGACACGCGGAAGTTGGTCAGCTGCTTGGTGCGCGTGGCGTTGACCACCAGATCGTTGTCGCGGCTGTGGATGCCGACGATCATGCCTTCATACACGGGATCGTTGGCGCGCACAAACATGCGGCCCCGGTCGTCGAGCTTGCCCAGCGCGTAGGTGAAGATTTCGCCGTCGTCCATTGAGATCAGCACGCCATTCTTGCGCCCGCCGATGTCGCCCTTGTGCGGCTCGTAGCAGTCGAAAATATTGGCGATCAGGCCAGAGCCACGGGTCAAGTTCAGGAACTCATTGGTGAAACCAATCAAACCACGTGCAGGAATGCGG
>CAIYKK010000149.1 GCA_903926695.1 uncultured Burkholderiales bacterium | reverse complement strand
GTGGCGCTGGTACACGCTGCTGTCGTTCAAGAGCGAAGCCGACATTGCCGCCTTCAAGGCCGAAGTGGCCGGCGGCCGCAACCCGAAAGACGCCAAAGTCGCGCTGGCCAAGGAAATCACGGCGCGCTTTCACTCCAACGCTGCCGCCGACGCTGCCGAGCAAGACTTTATCAACCGCAGCAAGGGCGGCGTGCCGGACGAGATTCCCGAGGTGGCGCTGTCGGGCGCGCCGCTGGGCATTGGCGCGCTGCTGAAAGCCGCCGGGCTGGCACCGTCGGGCAGCGAAGCGAGCCGCCTGATCGACGGCGGCGGCGTGCGCGTCGATTCGAGCGTGGTCAGCGACAAGGCGCTGAAACTGGCCGCTGGAACCTACGTGGTGCAGGTCGGCAAGCGCAAGTTTGCCCGCGTGACGCTCGGCTGATGATGCGTGACGGGAGCTTTGCAGGCGTCGAGCTGTTGGCGCTGATGACTATTCCGCTGCAGGTGTTGTAACGCCAGCGGCGGCCTGCGCCGCGTCGTCCACGCTCCAGAACAGCGCCACGCCGCCGACAGCCGCGTGGGTCAAACCGAGGCGGATCAGCGCCTGGCGCGGGCGGTCTTTCACGCGCGCCAGCAGCAAACGCGTGCCGTGGCGCTCCAGACTGGCGGCGAGTTCGGCCAGCATTTCGACGGCGGTGCAATCCAGGTCGTCGCACACTTCCAGACTCAGCACGACGACTTTGGCCTGCATGGCGTCGGCGCGCTGACGCACGACGTGAAAAATCTGCTCGGCATTGGCAAAAAACAGCGGCTCTTCGGGGCGCATGATGAGTGTGCCCGGCACGGTGACTGTCTGCGGGTGGTATTGGCGATCCAGATAATCGCGGGTGCCGGGCAGCAGGCCGAGTTCGGCCACCAGCGGCTGGGCAAAGCGGCGCAGCGCCAGCAGCAGCGACAGCGTCACGGCCAATAACATGCCGGGCAGCACGCCAAATACAAACACCCCGCCAGCAGCCACCAGCGCCAGCCAGGCGTCGCCACCCAGACGCAGCGACACCAGCACCGCACGCGGCCACAGGCCGTGCGACAAAATCCCGACCACCACAGCCGCGAGCACCGGCAGCGGCAGCAGCGCCAGCCACGGGCGCGCCAGCCACAGCAGCAGCCCCAGCGCCAGCGCGGCGGCCACGCCCGCCCATTGACTGCGCCCGCCCGCCGAATGGTTGGCGCTGGCCGCTGAAAACCCCGCGCCCACCGGCAGCCCCTGCACCAGACCGCAGGCCAGATTGGCCGCGCCCAGCGCCAGCAGTTCGCGGTTGGCGTTGAGCCGGTCGCCGTGCTGCAGCGCCAGCGCCCGCACCGAGCCCCACGATTCGGCAAACAAAATCAGCAGCAGCGCGGGCGCCAGCTGCGCCGCCTGCAGCCAGTCCTGGCTGCCCAGCGCGGGCAGGTGCCAGACCAGCGGCTGCCAGCTGATGCCGCCCACCAGTACGACGCCCTGTGCGCCCACATCAAACACGACCGACAGCACCACGCCCAGCGTCAGCACCAGCAGCGAAGTCGGCAGCAGCAGCCAGCGCCGCAGCCCGAGCTGCAGCGCCAGCCACAGCCCCAGCGACCCTGCGCCCAGCGCCACACTGGGCCAGTGCCACAGCGCCGCCTGGCTCAGCAGCTCCCAGATCAGCGGCCCAGCCTTGGACGACTGCACCGCCAGACCGGCAATGTGCGGCAACTGCTTCAAAACGATGGTCAGCCCCAGCGCCCAGGCAAAGCCGCGCAGCACCGGGCGCGAAATGAACGCGCCCAAAAATCCGGCCTTCAGTCCCGCCGCCAGTAAAAACAGCAGACCCGTCAGCCCGACCAGCGCATAACCCATAGGCGGCCCGCCCAGCGCCGCCGCCGAGGCAAACACCGCCGCCGCCGACGAAGTCGGTGCCACCACTGCAAACCGGCTGGTGCCTAAAAATGGGTAAATGCACAGGCCAATCAGCGCCGCCAGCAGCGCGTGCATAGGCTCCACGCCCGCGATGGACGCATAGGCCACCGACTCGGGCAACAGCACCCCGGCCAGCGAAATGCCCGCCAGCAGCTCGCGCCCGTAAAAAGCGCGCTGGCTGGCCACGTCGCCCGGCGGGGCTGCCGCAAGCGGCGCGCTGATGGTTTGCGTGGCAGGCTCCGGCAGCGCTCCGGCGCGGTAAAAGCCCATCGTTCCGCGTTTCAGTAAGGGTTGTCGTAGCCCAGCGCGGCCAGCAGCAGGATTTCCAGCGCCTCCATCTCCAGCGCGTCGGCCTCGTCGGTTTCGTGGTCGTAGCCCTGGGCGTGCAGCGCGCCGTGAATCAGCAAATGCGCGTAATGCGCCTGCAGCGTTTTGCCCTGCTCCTGCGCCTCGCGCGCGACGACTGGCGCGCACAGCACCAGGTCCGCCGTGACGTAAGGGGCTTGTGTGTAGTCAAACGTCAGCACGTTGGTCGCGTAGTCTTTGCCCCGGTAATCGCGGTTGAGCGTCTGGCCTTCTTCGGTATCGACAATGCGCACGGTGATTTCGGCGTCGCTTTGCAGCGCGTGGCGAATCCAGCGGGCCACGCTGTGACGCGGCAAGGCGGCGCGGTGCGGCACGGGGTCGGCGAGCTTGCCAAATTGCAGCGACAGGCTCAAATCGTTAAACGCCATTGCGGCTCCTGGTGCGGGTTTTTGGGGCGGCGGGCGTGGCCGACGTGGCTGGTGTGGCCGGGTTTTTGGAATCGGCGGTGCCGACGCGGCGCGCCAGCGCGCCCGTGGACTCAGGCGCTTGCGTGGTGTTAGCCGCCTGCGCCGGGTCTATCGCATCGTCGCGGTTGCTCGGCGTTTTGTCGTAGGCATCGACAATACGCGCCACCAGCGGATGGCGCACCACGTCGGCGCTGGTCAGGCGCGTCACGGCAATGCCTTTGACGCGCTTGAGCACCCGCTCGGCGTCGATCAGGCCGCTCAGTTGCGTGCGTGGCAGGTCGATCTGGCTCACGTCGCCGGTCACCACGGCTTTGCTGCCAAAGCCGATGCGCGTCAAAAACATCTTCATTTGCTCGGGCGTGGTGTTTTGCGCCTCGTCCAGGATCACAAATGCGTGGTTCAGCGTGCGCCCGCGCATGAAAGCCAGCGGCGCGATTTCAATCTGCTGGCGCTCAAAGGCTTTTTGCACCCGGTCAAAACCCATCAGCTCGTGCAGTGCGTCGTAGAGCGGGCGCAGGTACGGATCAACCTTTTGCGCCATGTCGCCGGGCAGAAAACCCAGGCGCTCGCCCGCCTCGACGGCAGGGCGCGTCAGCACGATTTTCTGCACCGTGCTGCGCTCCAGCGCATCGACGGCGCAGGCCACGGCCAGATAAGTCTTGCCCGTGCCCGCCGGGCCGATGCCGAAAGTGATGTCGTGCGTGGCGATGTTTTCCAGATAAGTGCCCTGGTTGAGCGTGCGCGCGCGCAGGTCGGCGCGGCGTGTGGACAGCTCTCGGGGGCCGTCGGCGGTGCTCAGGGCCGTGTCGCCTGCGAGCATCAACTGCACGGTTTCCGGCTCAATCGGGCGCTGGGCGATTTCGTACAGCGCCTGCAGCACTTCGAGCGCCTGCTGCGCCCTGGCCTTGAGGCCGTCAATCTTGAACTGCTCAAAGCGGTGTGCAATCGTGACCTGCAGCCCGGCCTCAATCGTGCGGATGTGCGAATCCATCGGGCCGCACAGATTGGCCATGCGGGTATTGTTCGGCGGCGTGAAGGTGTGGCGAAGAATCAAGGCGGGGTTTTTCCTGAAAAAAGGGTGAAAACGCAGTCAAAAACGGAACGAAAAACGGGGAAAGCTGCCGATTGTCCGCCTAAATCAAGGCTGCGAACCGACTGCTAAGATTTGCCAATGATTGGAAGACTCACTGGCCAGCTGGCCGAAAAAAACCCGCCCGAAATCCTCATCGACTGCCACGGCGTCGGCTATGAAGTGCTGGTGCCGATGAGCACGTTTTACAACCTGCCGCCGCTGGGCGACAAGGTCAGCCTGCTGACGCATTTTGTCGTGCGCGAGG
>CAIYKK010000148.1 GCA_903926695.1 uncultured Burkholderiales bacterium | reverse complement strand
TGGCAACAAGAAAGCCGGCACATTACCGAGCGCCAGTCTGGCCAAAAGCGAACTGGCCGCAGCAGTCGTTACAGCGTAACAAAGCGAAGAATCAAAGATGACATGTTGATGCCGACTGAATATTGACCCACCCTGCCGATCCAATATTGACCCAGGGCGGGTAGCTGTTTTTTGAATTGGCAGCTGTGGATAAGTGTACTGAATTTCTGGTTTTTTCTGCCCCCTGACTTTGGTTTCCTGAATTGATTCATTGCGCAAGGGGGGAAGGAGCGAAGGACGAAGTCCATAGCGCCCCCCGCCTTGCGCGGCCCCTCAGAACGGATCTGGGACGGTGACGACCTTTGCAGCCTTACTCCCTTTGCGCGACTTTTCGCGCTCCTGAATACGCGACTTGGCCGCCATCGAGCTGTGTGCAAACCGGTATGACTCGTTGCCGGTCTCCACAATGTGGCAATGATGGGTTAGCCGGTCCAGCAGCGCCGTGGTCATCTTGGCATCGACGAACACGCTGGACCACTCGGAGAAACTCAAGTTTGTCGTGATCGCCACACTGGTGTGCTCGTACAGTTGGGACAGCAGGTGAAACAGCAAGGCACCGCCAGCTTGGCTAAACGGCAAGTACCCCAGCTCGTCCAGAATCACCAGATCGACCCGCAACAGCGATGCCGCAATCCGCCCCGCCTTGCCTTGAGCCTTTTCCTGCTCAAGCTGATTGACCAGATCGACCGTCGAATAAAACCGCACCCGCATCCCCTTGGCGGTAATACCTGAGACCGCAACAGCGGTGGCAAGATGCGTTTTGCCCGTACCAGGCCCACCAATGAACACGACGTTTTGAGCGGTCTGGGTAAAGTCCATCGTCGCCAGTGTCGTGACCAAATCCTGATCCACACGGCTGAGTGTGAAGTCAAACCGGGCCAGATCACGATGAATCGGAAACCTGGCCGCCTTGAGCTGATGACTGACCGAGCGCATGGCCCGGTCAGTGTTCTCGGCTTGCAACAAGTGCTCGATCAACCACTTCGATGAGGCGATGCTAGTCTCGCCTTGGGTCATCAAGTCCGCCCAGGCGCCCACCATACCGTACAGACGCAGCTCCTTGAGCTCAGTGGTGACATCACAGCGCATGATTGACCTCCAAGGTACGGGTGGCTTGAGCCACATCACGCAAGCTGTCGTAGCGGCTGGTATTGGCCAGCGGTGGCTCCTTGAGTGCCAAGGTGGTTTCAACAGAATCGGGGGCGGGTTTGGCATTGAGTCGGGCCACCACGTTGAGAACATGCTCGGCACTGAGTGCGCCAGATTCCACAACCAATTCGACCGCGACCAACACGGCCTCCAACCCTGCTGTGGGGACAGCGGCCAATACCAACGCCATAACCCGGTCACCACCGGCGTGTTTCATCAGCCCTTGGCGCAGGCGCTGCAGTGGCGCTGGCATATCTGTAAAAGGTGCTCCGTTTCTCAGTGCGCCGGGTTTGCGTTGCACCAGCGCGATGTAGTGCTGCCAGTCGTAACGCGTATGGCCACGATCTGAGGCCCGCTCGTGGCTGGCGACCACTGCGTCACCGGCGACGACGCACACTCGGGAGGGATAGAGCCGGGTGCTGACCCGGTGGTTGGCCCATTCACAGGGCACCGAATAGCGATTTCGATCCACATTGACCAAGCAGGTGCTTGAGACCTTGGCTGATTTCTCCACGTAGCCGTCAAACGGCGTGGGCATCGGCATCATCTCCAGGCGTTCTTGCTCCAGCATCTCCAGCACCGTGAACTTGGTGAACTCGGTGTGGCTCAATTCACTCCAGTAATCACGGCAGCGCTGACCCAGCCAGGCGTTGAGTTCATCGAACGAGCTCCACTTGAGTTTTTGGGCATCAAGCCAGATGCGTCGGCGGCTGTCTTGGACGTTTTTCTCGACCACGCCTTTTTCCCAGCCACTGGCGACGTTGCAGAAGTCAGCATCAAACAGGTAGTGCGCGCACATGGCCGTGAAGCGGGCATTGACCACTCGCTGCTTGCCTTTTTGGACTTTGTCCACGGCCGTCTTCATGTTGTCGTAGATGCCACGCCCTGGCACACCGCCCAGCGCTGCAAAGGAGCGGGTGTGGGCATCAAACAGCATTTCATGGCCCTGGCTGGGGTAGGCTACCAGCCAGAAGGCCCTGCTGGCACACAGTTTCATATGCGAGAGTTGCACTTTGTTGTAGTAGATGCCGCCCACCGTCAAGCCCTCGGTACTCCAGTCAAACTGGAAGGCTTCGCCCAGTGCAAAGCGCAACGGCACGAAGGCGTGGGGTGCTTTGCCCGCAGTTCCACGCCACTCTCGCACGAAATCGGTGACGCGGCTGTAGCCACCGGTGTAGCCCTGCGTTTTGATTTCGACGAACAACGCTTTCGCTGTGCGTCGGTACTGTTTTGTGCGCAGCGCATCGGCTTTGAGTGCGAGCGTCAAAGCCTCAGAGAAGGCCGTGAGCTTGCTTGGCATTTCTTTGCGCCGGTATTGCGGCTCACCGCCTACCTGCTTTGTCTCCAGTACCCATTTGCGTACGGTGTTTCGCGACAGCCCCGTGCTCTTGGCTATCTCGCGCAGCGACTTCTTATCGCGGGTGTACATCCGATTGACTTTTCCAAACATTTCCATGGTGATCACCTTTGTTGCTCCTGCCTAAAAAGTAGGCAGCGCTAGTAAAACACCTGGGTCAATTTTGGGTCGGCATAACCTCCAAAAGTGGGTCAGTTTTCAGTCGGCATCAACAGCCCATGACCACAGAACCCGACCAATACGACACCCCCTGGAAGGACGCCGTAGAGCGCTACTTTCCGGAATTCATGGCGTTTTACTTTCCCGAGGCGCACGCCCAAATCGACTGGGCGCAAAGCTACACCTTTTTGGAGCAAGAGCTGCAAGCCATCGCGCAAGACGCCGAACTGGGCAAGCGTTTTGTCGACAAACTGGTGCGCGTCACGCGCTTGAC
>CAIYKK010000147.1 GCA_903926695.1 uncultured Burkholderiales bacterium | reverse complement strand
CATCTGCAACTTCAAGCCGGGCGTGTAGCTCTTTTTATGAGTCAAAGGGCTACCAAGCAGACGGGCTTGAAGCCCTCAATGGCATGCCTTGGGCGTTGCAGTATGCGCAACGCCGTTGCAAAAAAGCCCCGGTCTGTTACGCAATAGGCCGGGGCTTTACTGGTGGTGCGGCGCTGGGCTTACCGGGCGACCCTGAACCCATCGCAGCGTTGCAGCACCAGCACCAGCACCAGCACCGCAGGAACGCCGGTTCCGCCCATTTCCGCCTGCTTTAAAAGCCCATTTAACCCAGTTCATAACGACTGTGGATAAGCTGTGGATAAGTTTCAAGCATGGCGGGTAGGCTCATGCTCCAATATCGTGGCCCTCATGCTCCAATATCGTGGCCCGGTACAGGAAATGCCCGTAGCGCCCCGTGTTTACCTGTACCGGCGGGCGTGAAGTGCGCTTTTTTTCGCAGGAAAAGCAAAAAGCCTGCATAAAGCAGGCTTTTTGTGATTTTGGTTGCGCGGGCAAGATTTGAACTTACGACCTTTGGGTTATGAGCCCAACGAGCTACCAGGCTGCTCCACCGCGCGGTATGTTGTTATTGTAGCTTACTTTGCAGCAGCTTCGTCAACTTTAATTTCTTCTGACAAATCAGGGCGATCCACCAGTTCCACCAGAGCCATGGGCGCATTGTCACCAACGCGGAAACCCATCTTCAGAATGCGGGTGTAGCCGCCTGGACGCGTCTTGTAGCGTGGGCCCAGTTCAGCAAACAGTTTCACGACCATGTCGCGGTCGCGCAGGCGGTCAAACGCCAGGCGCTTGTTGGCCAGCGTGGGCTCCTTGGCCAAGGTGATCATCGGCTCGACGACGCGGCGAAGTTCCTTGGCTTTAGGCAGGGTGGTCTTGATGACTTCGTGCTGCAGCAGCGAATTCATCATGTTGCGCAGCATGGCGAGGCGGTGCTCGCTGGTGCGGTTGAGTTTACGTAGTCCGTGTCCGTGGCGCATTGTGCTTCCTTTGTTTATATATCAGGGCAGCCGTATCAGGTACTGCCCCTGCACTTCAAAATTAACGCTTGTCCAGGCCAGCCGGTGGCCAGCTTTCAAGGCGCATACCCAGTGTCAGGCCGCGAGAGGCCAGCACTTCCTTGATCTCGTTGAGAGATTTGCGTCCCAGATTGGGGGTCTTGAGCAGCTCATTTTCGGTGCGCTGGATCAGATCGCCAATGTAGTAGATGTTTTCGGCCTTCAGGCAGTTGGCCGAGCGAACGGTCAGTTCCAGCTCATCGACAGGGCGCAGCAGGATGGGGTCAAACTGCTGCGAGCTGCGCTGCACTGGCGCGTCAAACGCTGCCAGTTCATTACCTTCGAGCTGCGCAAACACGGCCAGCTGCTCGACCAGAATCTTCGCCGAAGCGCGCACAGCATCTTCTGCCGTGACTGCACCATTGGTTTCGATTTCCAGCACCAGCTTGTCCAGATCGGTACGCTGCTCGACGCGGGCGCTTTCGACGATGTAGCTCACGCGCTTGACCGGCGAAAAAGACGCGTCCAGCACGATGCGGCCAATCGACTTGGGCGACTCATCGCCGTAGCGACGCACATTGCCCGGCACGTAGCCACGGCCATTTTCGACCTTGATCTGCATGTCGATCTTGCCGCCATGCGACAAATTCATGATGACGTGATCAGGATTGATGATTTCCACGTCGTGCGGCGTCTGGATGTCGGCAGCCGTCACCGGGCCGTCGCCGTCCTTGCGCAGGCTCAACGTGACTTCGTCGCGGTTGTGCAGCTTGAAGACCACGCCCTTGAGGTTGAGCAAGATATTGACAACATCTTCCTGGACACCGTCGATGGAGGAATACTCGTGCAAAACGCCCGCGATTGTCACTTCCGTCGCAGCGTGGCCCACCATGGAGGACAGCAGAACACGACGCAAAGCGTTGCCCAGCGTATGGCCATAACCACGCTCGAACGGCTCCAGAGTCACCTTGGCACGGTTGGCGCCAAGCTGCTCAACATTAATAGTTTTTGGTTTTAACAAATTAGTCTGCATGTAGTCTTCCTCTCAATACCCTCGGCTCGTTACACCGATAAGGCTGGCGAAGCACACCCTGGCGATACAGGGCTCCCTTATCGCCAGGAACGGGAAATTAGCGCGAATACAACTCAACGATGAGGGATTCGTTGATGTCAGCCGCGAACTCGTCACGATCTGGCACCTTCTTGAACACGCCTTCGCCTTTGTCAGCATTGACATCGACCCAGGCTGGCAGGCCAACTTGTTTGGCCAATTCCAGCGCTTCAGCGATACGCGTTTGCTTCTTGGACTTGTCGCGCACGGCAATCACGTCGCCGGTCTTGACCATGTACGACGGGATGTTGACCGATTGGCCATTGACCGTCATTGCCTTGTGCGACACCAACTGACGTGCTTCAGCGCGCGTGGAGCCAAAGCCCATGCGGTAAACCACATTGTCCAGGCGGCATTCCAGCACGGACAGCAAGTTGGCGCCGGTGTTGCCCTTGCGGCGGTCGGCTTCTTCAAAGTAGCGGCGGAATTGCTTCTCCAGCACGCCGTACATGCGCTTGACTTTTTGCTTTTCGCGCAGTTGCAGACCGTAGTCGGACGTGCGGGTGCCCGAAGTGCGGCCATGCTGGCCGGGCTTGGAGTCAAATTTGGCCTTGTCGCTGATCGAACGGCGTGCGCTCTTCAGGAAAAGATCGGTGCCTTCACGGCGGGAGAGTTTGGCCTTGGGGCCGAGGTAACGTGCCACGTGAGCATCCTTTTGTCATCTGCTGCAGTTCATGCAGGAGCCGAAGGCGGGTAGCCTGACGGCGGTGGGCTTGGGTAAAAACGCTGACGCCCGGCCGCCTGCAAAGCAAGTGGCCGGGACGGGAACAGCGCGATTAGATACGGCGGCGCTTTTGTGGGCGGCAGCCGTTGTGCGGAACTGGGGTCACATCAGCAATGGAATTGATCCGAATGCCGAGTGCGCCCAGAGCGCGAACGGAGGATTCGCGGCCAGGACCAGGACCCTTGATTTCAACGTCAAGGTTCTTGATGCCCTGCTCGATGGCAGCGCGACCAGCAACTTCCGAAGCCACCTGGGCTGCAAAAGGCGTCGATTTGCGCGAGCCCTTGAAACCCTGACCACCAGAAGAAGCCCAGGACAACGCGTTGCCTTGGCGGTCGGTGATCGTGATGATGGTGTTGTTGAAAGAGGCGTGGACGTGGGCAATGCCATCGGCGACGTTCTTGCGAACTTTTTTGCGAACGCGCTGGGCAGCGCTGTTATTGGGTGATTTTGCCATGACGACCTCTCAATTATTTCTTCAAAGACGCAGCAGCTTTGCGCGGACCCTTGCGGGTGCGGGCATTGGTGCGGGTGCGCTGGCCGCGCATAGGCAGGCCGCGACGATGGCGGAAACCACGGTAGCAGCCGATGTCCATCAGGCGTTTGATGTTCATCGTGGTTTCACGACGCAAATCGCCTTCGATGGTGAACTGAGCGATCTGGTCCCGGATTTTCTCCAGGTCAGCGTCGGTCAGGTCCTTGATTTTTTTGGAGTAATCGATCTCGCACGCTTCGCAGATTTTGCGAGCGCGGGTGCGACCAATGCCAAAGATTGCAGTCAAGCCGATTTCGGCGTGCTTCTGCGGCGGAATATTGATACCAGCGATACGAGCCATGTGCGTCCTCTAAATCTCTTAAAAATCAGCCTTGGCGCTGTTTGTGGCGCGGATCTGTGCAGATCACACGGACAACGCCCTTGCGGCGGATGATTTTGCAGTTGCGGCAAATTTTCTTGACCGAAGCTGAAACTCTCATTTTTTTCTCCTAAACTTTCACTCTGTGCTTACTTGGAACGGAACACACTGCGTGCTCGCGATAAATCGTCTGATTCTTTCAAGCCATCACGACTTGAAATTGGCTTTCTTGAGCAACGATTCATACTGCTGCGACATCATGTAGTTCTGAACCTGAGCCATGAAATCCATAGTGACCACAACAATAATCATCAACGACGTGCCACCGAAATAGAACGGTACGTTGTACTTGAGAATCAGGAACTCCGGCAGCAGGCAGACGAAGGTGATGTACACCGCGCCAGCCAATGTCAGGCGAACCAGAATCTTGTCAATATACCGGGCGGTCTGGTCACCAGGACGGATGCCTGGAATGAACGCGCCGCTCTTTTTCAGGTTATCCGCCGTCTCACGGCTGTTGAACACCAGGGCCGTATAAAAGAAGCAGAAGAACACGATGGCGCTGGCATACAGCAGGACATAAATCGGCTGGCCTGGTGTCAGCGTGCTGGCAATATCCTTGAGCCAGCGCATCTTTTCACCCGTGCTAAACCATCCCACGACCGTCGCTGGCAGCAAAATAATGGACGAAGCGAAGATCGGAGGGATCACGCCAGCCATATTGAGCTTGAGCGGCAGGTGCGAAGATTGCCCACCATAAACCTTGTTGCCAACCTGCCTGCGGGCATAGTTCACCAGAATCTTGCGCTGGCCGCGCTCCACAAAGACGACAAAGTAGGTCACCAGCGCAACCACCATCACAATGACAATGGCTACCAAAATGCTCATGGCGCCGGTGCGAACCAGCTCCAGCAGACCGCCCATTGCATTGGGCAGACCGGCGGCGATACCTGCAAAAATCAGGATCGAGATGCCGTTGCCCAAGCCGCGCTCGGTGATCTGCTCGCCCAGCCACATCAGAAACATCGTGCCTGCCGTCAGGCTGAACACGGCTGTCATTCTGAAGCCGAAACCCGGTACCAGCACCAAGCCTGCAGAGCCTTCCAGCGCCACAGCAATGCCCATCGACTGAAACAGGGCCAAGCCCAGCGTTCCGTAACGGGTGTACTGCGTGATCTTGCGCCGTCCGCCTTCACCTTCTTTTTTCATCTGCTCGAATGTGGGAACCACATAGGTGAGCAGCTGCATGATGATGGAGGCCGAAATGTACGGCATGATGCCCAGGGCAAACACCGTAAATCTCGACAGAGCGCCGCCGGAGAACATATTGAACAGGTTCAATATGCCGCCCTGCTGGCCCTTGAACAGCTCTTTGAGCTGGCCAGGATCAATACCGGGAACCGGAATGTGTGCACCGACACGGTACACCACCAGCGCCAGCAGCAAAAACACAAGCCTGTTGCGCAAGTCACCGTACTTGCCGGTTTTTGCAATTTGAGCCGAGTTGGTTGCCACTGAGTTATCCCGTCTCAAGTATTAAGCAGCGATGGAGCCGCCAGCGGCTTCGATAATGGTCTTGGCAGTTGCCGTGGCAGCAATACCGGTCAGCTTGACAGCGATTGTCAGCGTTCCGGTGTTGATGACCTTGACGTTCTTGATCATGTGACCGACCAGGCCGGCAGATTTCAAGATCAGCAGATCAACTTCAGCCAGACCGAGCTGCTCCAGCGACGACAAGGTCACTTCGTCATTGAACTGCAGCAGATGCGATTTGTAGCCGCGCTTTGGCAAGCGACGGTGCATTGGCATCTGACCGCCTTCAAAACCGACCTTGTGGTAGCCGCCAGAGCGGGACTTTTGTCCCTTGTGGCCACGACCAGCCGTTTTACCCAAGCCGGAGCCAATGCCGCGACCCACACGCCGTTTGGCATGTTTGGCGCCTTGACTAGGCTTGATTGTGTTCAATTCCATTTGAATCTCCCGCTCAGACAATCTTGACCAGATAGCTGATCTTGTTGATCATGCCGCGCACTGCGGGCGTATCCTGCAATTCGCTGACGCTGTTGACGCCACGCAGGCCCAGACCACGCACGGTGGCGCGGTGGGATTCCTGCGTACCGATTGGGCTGCGAACCAGCTTGACTTTTACTTTGGTTTCTTGGGTCATTTCACTGCCTGCCTTAACCGAAGATTTCTTCGACTGATTTGCCACGCTTGGCCGCGATATCGGAGGCCGTGGTGGAGTTTTTCAGTGCGTCCATGGTGGCGCGCACCATGTTGTATGGGTTGCTCGAACCGTGGCTTTTAGCCACGATATCGGTGATGCCCATGACTTCAAACACTGCGCGCATTGGGCCGCCTGCAATGATGCCGGTACCCTTGGGAGCTGGCGCCATCATGACGTTGGCAGCACCGTGGTGACCGAACACATTGTGGTGCAGCGTGCCGTTTTTCAATGACACTTTGGTCATGTTGCGGCGCGCTTCTTCCATAGCTTTTTGCACGGCTGCCGGCACTTCTTTCGACTTGCCCTTGCCCATGCCAACGCGACCATCACCGTCACCGACCACCGTGAGTGCGGCGAAACCGAGAATACGGCCGCCCTTCACCACTTTGGTCACGCGGTTGATCGCGATCATTTTTTCCTTCAGACCATCGTCTGGAGCGTCGTTTTGCGATTTAGCTTGAAACTTAGCCATCTTTGATTCCAGTCTGCTTAGAACTGCAAACCAGCTTCGCGAGCCGCATCAGCCAGCGCTTTAACGCGGCCATGGTACGCAAAACCGGCGCGATCAAACGCCACTTTTTCTACACCTGCTGCTTTTGCCTTTTCGGCAATACGCTTGCCAATGGCCTGCGCAGCAGCAACATTTCCACCCTTGCCCGAGCCGCCAAGTTCCTTGCGCACGTCCACTTCAGCAGTGGAGGCAGACGCCAGAACCTTGGTGCCGTCGCCAGAAATAACACTGGCGTAAATATGCAGATTGGTGCGATTCACGGAAAGACGAACAACGCCTTGATTGGCAATGCGAATCCGGGTCTGGCGTGAACGACGAAGGCGCTGCTCTTTTTTGGTCAACATGATGCAGCTCCTTATTTCTTCTTGGTTTCTTT
>CAIYKK010000146.1 GCA_903926695.1 uncultured Burkholderiales bacterium | reverse complement strand
TGGGGTTATGTCAGCCTGGGTTACTTCAAGCAAAGCCTGAAAAAAGGCGAAATTGGTTCTTCGACCATGCCGCACAAGGTCAACCCGATTGACTTTGAAAACGCTGAAGGCAACCTGGGTCTGGCCAACGCGCTGCTCAAGCATATGAGTGAAAAGCTGCCCATCAGCCGCTGGCAGCGCGACCTGACCGACTCGACCGTGCTGCGCAACATGGGCGTGGCGCTCGGTTACGCGGTGCTGGCTTATAACTCGCTGTGCGTCGGGCTGAACAAGTTAGAGCTCAACCACGAAGCGCTGGCCGAAGACCTGGACAATTCGTGGGAAGTGCTGGCCGAGCCGATTCAGACGGTGATGCGCCGCTACGGCGTGCAGGGCGCTTACGAAAAGCTCAAGGAAGTCACGCGCGGCAAAACAGTGAAGGCCGAAGACCTGCACGGCCTGATCCGCTCGCTGGAAATCCCCGAGACCGAAAAAACCCGGCTGCTGGAAATGACGCCGGGCAGCTACATCGGCATGGCTGCCACGCTGGCGCGGCGGGTGTAAAGCGCGCCAGGTTAGCGGTTTTCTAGCGCCCGGTCGGCGTAGCGGCCAAAGCGCCAAGCCGTCCCTTCCTGCGTGATACGCCGCCATGTGCGGCGTTTTTCAATGGCGCTCATGGCGGGCCAATGCTGGATTTCGGCAAACGTGCGGCCACAGCCCTTGCACAAATCGTCGCCCTGACTGGTCGAGCAGATGGCAATGCAGGGCGTGTCGGCCGTGGTGTCGTACCAGGCGGTCCACGCCGCCAGCGCCACATCGGTCAAAGCAGCCGGATCGGCCACATCTTCATGGTCAAACACCATCAGTGCATACACCTCGGCCAGCGCCTGCACTTCGGGCGCCAGCCTCAAGCCGTCGGGCGATGGCGCCTTGGCGCGCCAGTAGTTGATGGCCGCTTCAATGTCGGTGATGTGGATGCTTGGCATGAAAAAAGAAAAGGTCGCTGTCTGAAGGGCGGGAAGGGCGCGCAGGCCGGGAGCGTGATTATCGGCGGGGCGGCAGCACCCGCACCCGGACACCGTGTTTGCGCGCCAGCGCAGCGGCCTGTTGCGCCAAGCGGGCGCGGCGCCTGTTTTGAAGTGCGTGGTGGTATTCTGCGGCCATGAAACTCATCCTGCACTGGTTTTCCAGCGCTGCCGCCCTGCTGGCGGTGGCGCATCTTTATTCCGGCGTGACCGTGACCAACCTTGGCGGCGCACTGGTGGCGGCGGCGGTGCTGGGCGTGCTCAATCTGGTGGTGCGGCCCGTTCTGGTGGCGCTCACCCTGCCGGTGACGGTGGTGACGCTGGGGCTTTTTCTGTTTGTCATCAACGCGCTGATGTTCTGGGCTGCCGCCCGGCTGGTGCCGGGCTTGAGGGTCAGCGGTTTTGAGGCGGCGCTGGTCGGCTCGCTGCTGTACGCAGTGCTACATCTTCTGATCGATTTTGTCCTGGAGCGCCTGCTCTTTAACCATTGACTCGACCTGCCGGGTGCGGGTGTCGATGATAGAGCCGTCCACATAGTCGGCGCTGCCGGGCTGGCTGCGCATCAGCGCCTGCGCGGCTTTCAGGCGGTCCAGCGCGCCGGTGTATTCGAGTTGCGCCACACGGCTTTCGGCATCGGCGCGAATCGCCCGCACGGGCTGGTTTTGCTGGCCATAGGCCTGCGCCAGCAGCTGCCAGGCCAGCGCGTCTTTCGGGTGCTCCGCCACCCAGACCCGTAGCGCCTGCGACACGTCCGGCGCCCGGCCCGCCGCCATCAAGGCACGCGCCTGGGTCAACAATTCGGCCCGCGCCGTGAGCCTGCCGATATCAACCGTGGCGGCTGACGGCGGCAGTTTTCCATCCAGCAGCTCGATGTCGATGGCCAGCAGTTCAACCGCCTTGGCACTTTTGGACGCACCGGCCACCAGCGGATTAAGCTGCTTGAGCAGGCTTCGGGCCGCCGGAAAATCGCGCAGTTGGGCGGCGGCCAAAGCGCCGCCATAGAGCGCGCCGCAGTCTTGCGCCGAGCCGCCCGCTGCAGCCGCAGGCAGCGCCGCCGCCCGCCGCCGGGCTTCGGCCAGCGCGGCGCGCAGCGTATCGACGCCCGGCGCGGCCAAAATGCGCGCCCGCGCCGCCATCATGGCGTGCAGCCGCTGCGCCTGGGCGTCGCTGGCCTGTTGCGACGGCGACGCCTTGGGCGCCGAGGCGGAGGCCAGTTGCACCCGCGCTTGCGCTTCGGCGATGCGCTCGGTGGTCAGCGGGTGCGAGCGCAGATAAGGAAACGAGCCGTTGTCGTTGAGTCGGCTGGCCTGCTGTAGCTTGTCAAACATGCTGGCCACGCCCCGGCTGGCGTAACCGGCGTCGCTCATCACGCCAAAGCCGACGCGGTCGGCCTCGCGCTCCATGTCGCGGGAAAAATTAAGCTGGCCCTGCGCGGCCAGCGCCTGACCGCCGACGATGGCCGCCGTGCCTGCGTCGGGGTGTTTGCTCGCGGCCAGCGCGCCCAGAATCATGGCCGCGATCATCCACGGCGCTTGGCGCGACTGCTGCGTCATCAGGCGCGAAATGTGGCGCTGGGTGACGTGGCTGATTTCGTGCGCCAGCACGGCGGCCATCTCGTCGGTGCTGCTGACCGTGCTGATCAGGCCAAGATTGACCCCGAAGTAGCCGCCGGGCAGCGCAAAGGCGTTGACCGTGCGGTCGCGGATCAGAAAAACCTCCCAGGCAAAACGCTCGTCCAGCTCAGGCGCCAGCTCGCCGCGCGCCCGCGCCGCCGCCAGCAGGGGCTGCCAGACGCTTTGCAGGTAGTCGCTCAGCACCGGGTCATCGACATAATCTGGGTCGCGGTAAATGCTCAAGGCAATGCGGTCGCCAATGCGCCGCTCGGTGGCGGCGGGCAGCTCGGAGCTGTCGCCCAGCGCGGGCAGCAAGCTGGCCGACGTGCCCGGCAAACTTCCCGGTAAGTTGCCCGCAGTCTGCGCCTGCGCGGCCTGCGCCCCGGCCAGGGACAGCATCGCGGCCAGCGCCAGAGCGTGCCAAGCCGGGCGCACCGGGCGCACCGGATGCGCTGGCCGCGCCAAAGACGGTGCGTTTTGACAAGAAATCAGGAAGGACAAGGGCAATGGTGTGAATGGACGCATCAGCATGCTCTTATGATGACGGCCCGTTGTAAAGGTTTTGTATCAGCATGGCGACTTTTTCTTCCCCCCTCACTCACTTTGACACGCAGGGCCAGGCGCATATGGTCGATGTGGGCGCCAAAGCGGCCACGCACCGCATCGCCGTGGCGCAAGGCCGCATTGTGATGAAGCCCGCGACGCTGGCCCTGATTCTGGCGGGCAACGCCAAAAAAGGCGACGTGCTGGGCATCGCCCGCGTGGCGGGCATCATGGCCGCCAAAAAAACCAGCGAGCTGATTCCCTTGTGCCATCCGCTGGCGCTGAGCCGGGTGACGCTGGCGTTCAGCACCTCGCCCGCCAGCCTAGCCGATGTCCAGCGCCTCAAAGAAGACGATTCAGGCTTGGTGACCTGCACCGTCACCGCCGAAACCGTCGGCCCGACCGGCGTCGAGATGGAGGCGCTGACCGCCGTCAACATCGCCCTGTTGACGATTTACGACATGTGCAAGGCGGCGGATCGGGGCATGACGATCACCGATATCTATCTGCAGGAAAAGCACGGCGGGAAATCGGGCAGCTATCTGGCGGGCGAGTAGCTCAGCGGATCACATGTCCTTGGACCAGCGCGCATGCTCTGCCGAAAAGGCGGCGCGGTAGCGGATCATGTAATCCAGCGCTTCATCCTCCTGGCCGAGCATGACGGCGCTTTCGATCAGGATTTCGATGACACGCGGCTCGGGCGAGTAGTGCAGCATGTCGGCGGCCATCGCGTACACGTCGGCGGCATTGTCGGGCGTGAGGGTGGTCATGCTCAGTTCGGCAAAACGCACCTGGGATTGAAACAGCCAGTTGCCGCGTATCTTGTTCAGCGTGTCGTCACGGTAGAAGGGACTGCGCTGCGCGGGCAGCAGGTAAATCTGGCTGGCCTCGTGGTAGCTGAGCGCAGCAGCAGACAGAGCGCCGCTCATGACCGTGGCGGCCAGCAGCCGCAAATAGCCAGGGGCGGGCGGCACCGGCGCGGACTCTGCCGGGTCAGCGTTTACCAGGTTAGCGATTGTGGGCGCAGCGCGACTTTCGGCCCTGCCCACCCACAGCAGCCCAGCGCACAGCGCCGCCGCAATCTGAAACGGCCCGTACCACAGCGGGTATTCGACCAGACTGTGCAGACCGATCACGGCGAGCACGCCCCAGGCCATCTGCCGCAGCGGATCGGTGTCGCGCCAGGGCTTGGCGCGCCACACCAGCCAGCCCAGGCCAGCGCAAAAGGCCAGCGTAACCGGCAGACCCAGCTCCACCGCCAGATGCAGCGGCAGGTTGTGGGCGTTGTCCAGAATCTCGCAAAAGCGCGGGCCGGGGTACAGGGTGATGAAATGGGCGTAGTCCAGCTCACCCCAACCCCAGCCGAACCAGGGCTTTTGAGCGATCAGGGTCAGCACGTTGGACCATAAAACCATGCGGCTGGAGCAGCCCGCTGGCGTGACGAGCCGGTCAAACAGGCCACCGCTATGCCCGGTGGTCGCTTCCAGCACCCAGGGCAGGATCAGCACCGCCGCACCATAGGCCAGCAGCGCCTGCAGGGCAAACACCAGCAAATCCCGCCGCTGCGGCCAAAACCACCACGCACTCAGCGCGGCGATCAGCAGCCATTGCAGCAAACCGGTGCGCGAACTGCTGGCGGCATTGCCCAGCGCCAGCAGCGCCATCGCCAGGCTCGCCGACCAGGGTATTGGCTGGGCGGGAGTGCGCCGCGCCAGCAAAGCGATCAGGGCAACCAGACCGATGCTGGTGAGGGTGGCAAACTGATTGCGCTGGCGCAAATTGCCAAAGGCTTCGCCCAGCCCGGTCTGGCTGACCCACGGATGCAGAAGGTGCGCCCAGCCAAAATACTGCAACAGGCCTATCGCGGTACTCACAGCGGCCGCCAGCACCCAGGTAGTCGCAATCAGTCCGCCGTGGAGCCTGCGCTGAAACAGCCACAAAAACACCGCGCAGAACGCCGACATCAGCCACGGCCAGACGCTGGGCGTGGGCCCCGATGTGTAAGGGTTGAGCCAGGGCAGCACCAGCAGCGCGCCCAGACCCACTTCGGGAAGCCGAAGGGTTTTCAGCGCTTGGGGCACAGGTGGGATGCGCTGGGTATTTTTAGAAGAATCCGTCAACATGGGCATAGGCGCGGGGCTGGCCCGTTTTTTTATCCAGTAAAACAATCCAGTCCATGGCGCGCGCATGGGTCAGCGGCAGCCACAACAGTTCGGAGGCAGGGATTCCCGCCGTGCTGACGGCCTTGTCGAGTTCGAGCTTTTTGGCCGGAGACACTTTGTCCAAAGCGCTCAAGGGTTTGGCACGCTGCTGCACCTCTGGAAGCGCCAGCGCGTAGTCCTGCCACCAGCCGGGGCGCAGCCCAGGCTCTTGCCCGGCCATTGACAGATCAAGGCTCTTGATGAATTCCTCATTGCTGCGCGGCGCCCGGATGCTGATCAGGGTCGGCCCCGTCCACGGCAATTGACGCAGTCCTTCGGGCGCGGCAGGCAGGTCAGCCGGGTCGATTTCAGCCGCTGTGACGATCTGGAATCGGTCGGTCTCAAACACCAGATGCACCGGACGCGCCGCCGCCACCGTGTGGACGCCATACGCCAGCATGCTCATCTGCACGATGGCGACTATGGTCAGGTCTTGTATCAATTCCCTGCGCGGCTTGGCGGGATTCCACAAAACCAGCGTCAGCAAAGGCCCGCAGACCACGTCCACGCTCACCACCAGCATAAAAAGCGTTCGCCCGCCCACCATTTCATCCAGCGGCCAGGCGTACCAGACCTGGAAAACCAAAATAGCCGTCAAGGCCGCTACGAGCAAGGAGGCCAGCAGATGGAAAAAACTTGCGCGCAGTGCAGAAGAAAGGCGGGGATGGAGCTTCATGATGCGGGTTAACTTGAATACCTATGGAAGTGCGAAAAACAGGATTCTATGATTTTACCTAACTCTTACCAAGGTTCTCGTTGGTCAAGTCGTGTTGACTACGTATTTCCCCTGTTGATCGTGGCGACTTTACTTTCGGGAAACTTGGTAATTTAATATGAATATTATCAGCGCATTCAAATGGTAATCAGGCCGTCAATGCTATTTGGGCCACTGAACTGCTGCCATGCGCGTATCCTGCTCCCAGTTCAGCTGCCCCATACGGCATTGCTTCTCATCGGCAATCTTGCAGACTTTCTTAAGCCAAAATTGTGCCTCATCAGGTTGCCCATTCAGAACCAGTGCCGTTGCCAGATCGTAACTCAGGTGAAGGGAGGGATATAACCGGGCCATCACCGTCATTTCGGCCAGTTCCTGCTGACTCATGCCCGTATGCGGTTTATAGCGAGCCACCACGATCCATGCGCGCAGCTGGTTCAATGCCCATACATCAGGCGGCCCGCCCATCGGGCCTCTTCCTTGTCCAATAATGGACTGCTCAAGCCGAAGCATGGTATAGCTGGTAGCCACTTGCGCATAATCCAGCACAATCACGCCAAAAGATAAAGCCCCCGCCAGCCATATGCCCGGCAATATCCAGCGTGAAGTTTCTTTTATCACCGGCATTTTCAGGCGGATATTTAATACCCCCATCACCAAACCGACGGGCAGCAAAAAATAGGCATACTGAAGCGGAAACTCCACCAGGGCGTGAACGCCTGCGGCAGTTAGCAATAAAAGCAGCACAGCATCTTCAGACCGGCGAACCGCACGAAATGCAGCTAGAAACCACCAAACAAGCATGCCCACAACAAACAGACCAATAGGCACACCAGCCCAGAGCACCAGATCCAGAAAAAGATTGTGAGCGCTCTGAAAAATACCGTCCAGAGCGGGAAACTGATCTGCAACAGCGATTTGAGCCGATCCAATGCCCGTCCAGCCATAGCCAAACCAGGGCCGCTCCATGACGGCTGCAATACAGATGCGCCATGCGCTGAGACGAAGCTCACCCTCCTGCGCGACTCTGAGATGCACATCATTCTGTCCAAGCAGCAATGCAGCATTTAGCCAGCGCAGGAAGAAGGGAATGATCAGCGTGTAAATATAAAGCCCCGCAGCAATTCGGGGCAACAGCCTGGAAGGCCACAAGCCACGCCAGAACCAGACCGCCACCAGCATGATGCTCAGGCCCAGATAACCCGCACGCGACTGGGTCAGCGCAATTCCGAGCAGCAGGAAAGCGGCGGTAAAAACAGCCGTTGCCGCGCCTGTCGCCTTGCGAAGGTAGGCCCACAGGCAGGCCATCAGACCCCACAGTAGCAGGGTGGCGAGCTGGTTGGGCTGACCCAGATTGGCATAGGGCCTGTCGCCTGTTACATCCAGCGACCACATGCCCATTACGCCGCTGTCCTGCAAACCCAGCCAGCCATAGAGCTGCAGTCCCACAGAGACAATGGCCGCCACGCCAATGGCGATGAACAAAGCATGCGCTGGCTGGCCTGCGCTGGCCTGCTCCCACCGTGCGCCAATGAGCAAAGCCAGCAAAAATCCGAGCAAATAGGCGCAAGACACCCAGGCTAGACCGGCATAGGGCAGCAAGCCTGCAAAAAACTGCAGCCACGGCAAAAAAACCAGCCCGGCAGCCAGACACGAAATGCTGTGCCAGGTAAGGACCAAGCGGGTACGCATCATCACCGCCAAGGCAGCTATCAGCGCCATGAAAGCCGCCCATGCGTCGGCGGGAAAGGTTGTCCACGGCGGCAGGTGAACAGGCACCAGCCAGCACAGTGAGAACAAGGCTGACCAGAACACCAGCCAAAGCGGCTGCATGACAGCCAAGGAGGAAGACTTTGAGAACACGCGCAGACCCTTTGATTTGAATGAAATGGCACTGGCGGTAAAACTGCACAAAAACTCTGGCTGCATAAAAATACGTTTGATGTGCATCCAGAAAATGCCTATGCTTTTGAGGCCCTGATTTATAGTTCCAGTGCTCTATTGGATGGCGGAATTTGAAAAGGCAAAAAAATAGGAAGCCAAGCTTCCTATTTTTCAGGTTTGCTTAAAAACTACTGCATCAAGCCAATCAAGCCAATCAAGGCCGGCAAACGGCTGGACGGTATTTGGCAGCCAAGCTGCCGGTAGTGCAATTCCAATCAATTGAGCCGCCGGTAGGAACAGTTGATCCAGTAGAGGTGCCGAGAGTAAAAGGAGTACCGTCGGATGAAGGG
>CAIYKK010000145.1 GCA_903926695.1 uncultured Burkholderiales bacterium | reverse complement strand
GACAAACGCTTCAAAACGCGGCTGATTGGCGGCATGGGTGCAGCGGCGCTGGCCCGGCTGGCGGGCGCGGTCGGCATGAGCTGCGCCCCGGCCCTGTCCGGCATTTATGATTTTGACGGCGGCGGCGCGGCTTATGGCGCGCGGATGGCGCACTGGCTGCAGGACGCGCCCGAGGCGGCCATCGTCATGTGCCACCCGGCTTTGCGCGCCGAAGCGGGCGACGAGATTGGCCCGGCCCGCGCCTGGGAATACGCCTATCTGGCCAGCGACGCTTTTGCGCAGGCGCTGGCGCGGGCGGGCGTGGCGCTGGCGCGCAGCGCTGCCAGTTTGCCGCGCTGCGCGTCGCCTGCATAAGCCGGGCAAAAAAAAGCCTGCCGGGCAGGCAGGCAGGCTTTTTAAACGGTGCTGAGCTTATTTGCTCAGGCACTCTTTCATGAAGGACTTGCGTTCGTCGCCTTTTTTGCCTTGGGCTTCGACGTTACAGGTTTTCATCTTGTTTTGCTGGGGGTTGGCGGCAGCTGGGGCGGCTTCTTTTTTGGCGCTCAGGCATTCTTTCATGAAGGACTTGCGTTCGTCGCCTTTTTTGCCTTGGGCTTCGCCATTGCAGGTGCCCATTTTGCTTTGCTGGGCGGTTTTGACAGCTGCTGCCGGGGCAGATGCTGCCTTGGCTGGGGCGCTGGCCGCTTTGGCGGGCGCTGATGCCGGGGCGGCGCTCTGAGCTTGCGCCAAGCCGGTCAGGCCCATCGACAGGGAAAAGGCAATAGCACTGAGGGACAACAGTTTTTTCATGAAAGACTCCAAAATTGAGGAAACCAGGATCGAGTTCCGGCTGGAATTCCCCTCTACAACGCAGTAATGGGCAACTCGGCTGACCGGTGGAGCTTAAAACTGGCCGCTGCCCGCGATTAAAAAGAATGGTTCGACGCCCAAGCCACCGCGACGGCGCGGCCAAGTGCTCCTTAAGAGTGCGCAGTTAAACTGCCCCGCGTGACTGAACAACGCAAATCCTGGCTCTCGCTGGCCGCACTTTTTCTGCTCCTTTTGCTTTTGGCGGCGCTGCGGCCATTGGCCGTGCCCGACGAGGGTCGCTACGGGGAGATTGGCCGCTGGATGCTGCAAAGCGGCGACTGGCTCACGCCGCGCTTGAACGGCATTCCGTTTTTCCACAAGCCGCCTTATCTGTACTGGCTGGAAGCGATGTCGCTGGCCGTCTTTGGCGCTCACGCCTGGGCGTTGCGGCTGGTGCCCGCGCTGCATGCCGGGCTGATGCTGCTGGCGCTCTACCTGAGCGCGCGCCAGTTCACCCGCGAAGCCGTGGCCCGCCGCGCCGCCTGGATGCTGGGCAGCAGCCTGTCCTTCCTGATGGGCGGCCAGTATGTGAACCACGACATGCTGGTGGCGGCGTGGATTGGCGTGGCCATCTGGTGTTTTGCACTGGCTTTTATGCACGGCGACAGGCCGCATGTCGCACTGGCGCGCTGGGGTTTTGTCGCTTGCGCGATGGGCGTGCTGTCCAAAGGCATG
>CAIYKK010000144.1 GCA_903926695.1 uncultured Burkholderiales bacterium | reverse complement strand
GCCGTCACCCTAGTCACTGTCGTCAGAGCTTGGGAGCAGCAGCGCGGCCGCTGGTGGACCAGGTAAGTTTGGGCCGCGTGAACCTGTGTCAGCACAGACACGTGTAATAATTACACTATAGGTAAGACGTTGACTGCTAATGTAGGTGAGTCAATGGTTAGATTTCAGGATTTTTGGGAAGTTATGAGTGAGACATCTGTCGCATCAATTGATAAGCCGGTGAGGTTAACAGGTGGTGGTGCTACTGTTGATGTGATAATAGAGCCTGGAGTAAAATACAACGTTGTAGGCTACATGAAAGACGAATTTCGAAGGTATATGTTGATTCGACTTTCAACTGGGCATTTGGCAATGATAAAAGATGATGGCTCTTTGCACAACCATGTTGCCTCTCAAGTAAATAATAATGAAATTGTTCAAGTTGTTTGGGATCTGTCGAATTCTGATTCGAGTGCTAGAGTTACCCGAGAAATTGAAAAGCGCATTGATGTAAAAAATGGATATGAGAATTTTGAACTTTTATATACCGGCGTCAATGCGGCTGGACTCAACTTGACTTATCGAGAGTTTAGTCCTGAAGGAATGGCGCGAGTAGCTTTTTTTCAAAATCTTTCTTATTCTGCAGATTCAAATTTAATAACATTTAAAAAATATAAAATTGCAGTCGAGCGAGCTAATTCAAGAGAGATTGTTTTTAAAATATTGGAAGATGGCATGTAGTAATATAATTTTTGGGTGGTGGTTTTATTGAAATGGTATCACTCATATAGGAGGGATATCATTTTTCAAGAACAATCACCAATTATTGAAAAGTCAAGATTAAGCCATTATCCAAGGGCTGCTATGACTGATTAGCGCCTACCCCGCCAGCCCACTCAAAATCGGGCAGTCTGGCCGCTGGTTGCCTTGGCAGCAGCTGGCCAGCTCCTGCAGCGTCTGGCGCATGGCCTGCATTTCGGCAATGCGCCGCTCCAGATCGGCGACGTGGGCCAGCGCGATGCGTTTGACATCGGCGCTGGCGCGGCTCTGGTTTTGCCACAGCCGCAGCAGCTCGGCAATTTCCACCATGCTGAAACCCAGCAGCCGGGCGCGGCGGATAAAGCGCAGCGTGTGGATTTGCGCCTCGCCGTATTGCCGGTAGCCCGCGTCGGTGCGCGGCACGGCGGGCAGCAGGCCCAGCGCCTCGTAGTGGCGAATCATCTTCGCCGACACGCCCGACTGGCTGGCGGCCTGGCCGATATTGAACGGGCCGGTCATTTTGAAGTTCCTTTCCAGCGCCGCAGCAGCAGCGCGTTGCTCACCACGCTGACGCTGCTAAACGCCATCGCCGCCCCGGCCATCACCGGGCTGAGCAGCCCGAACGCGGCCAGCGGAATGCCCACCACGTTGTAAATCATCGCCCAGAACAGGTTTTGCCGGATTTTGGCGTAAGTGCGGCGCGAGATGTCGATGGCGTCGGCCACCAGTGCCGGATCGCAGCGCATCAGCGTGATGCCCGCCGCCTGCATCGCCACGTCGGTGCCGGTGGACATCGCAATGCCGACATCGGCGGCGGCCAGCGCGGGCGCGTCGTTGATGCCGTCGCCGACCATTGCCACGCGGGCGTTTTTGTCGTT
>CAIYKK010000143.1 GCA_903926695.1 uncultured Burkholderiales bacterium | reverse complement strand
CAAATGGCCCTGCTTTTGACCGGCTTGTCGGCGCTGACGCTGGCCGGGTGCGCCACCAAGCCAGCCACGTCCAAGTTCACCGAAACCCGAAACAAGATCGCCACTTATGCGCTGTCGCTGCAAAACAGACCTTATGTGTGGGGCGGCCACGATGTGACAACGGGGTTTGACTGCTCCGGGCTGGTGTCGCATGTGTATGAGCAGGCCGCCGGCATCCAGCTTCAGGGCAGCGCGGCGGCCATGTCCAAGGCTGCCCGCGCCGTCGCCACCGCCGAGGTGCAGCCGGGCGATCTGCTGTTTTTCAACACCCTGGGCAAACCCGCCTCGCATGTCGGCATTTATGTGGGCGACAACAAATTTATCCACGCCAGCAACCCGCGCACCGGCGTGCGCGTGGATCGGCTCGACAGTAAATACTACGCAGAGCGCTTTGAAGGCTGCAAAACCGTACTGGGCTAGCGGGCGCCGCAGTGTGTGCTAGCCAACACAACGCTATCAGCTTCATGGTGATTGGCAGAAGCATAGAATTGCGGCCCCGGTTGATTATTCAACCACATTGTGGAAAAAGGCTTACATGCAAGTATGTGCCCAACCTGCACAGGCCCGTCTGTGAAAGCGGCCAACATCATCGGCACGCTGCTGGTGCTGCTGGGTGGCACGGTGCTGGCGGGCTGGCAGCTGGAGTTGCCGCTGGCCGTGCAGGTGTTGCCGGACTTGCCGGTTATGGCGATGACCAGCGCCTTCAGCTTCGTGCTGGCCGGGGCGGCGCTGCTGCTGATGGGTACGGGGCTGGCGATGCGCAGCGCTTCGGCGGCTGGCGGCTTGCTGGCGCTGCTCGCTGCGCTGGTGCTGGTCGAGCGCGGCCTGCAGTTGGACTTGGGCCTGGACTGGGCGCCCTCGCACGCGTGGCTGCGCAGCGCCAGCCTGCATTCGGGCCGGATGCCGGTGGGCGCGGCCTACGCCTTTTTGATGAGCGGCACGGCGCTGGCGCTGGCGCCCTGGATGCGCGGGCGCTGGACCCACGGCGCCATGCAGTTGCTCACGCTCGGGGTGGCCACCATCGGGCTGCTGGCGCTGACCGGGTATCTGGTGAACGCGCCTTTGCTGTTTCCCAACTACCTGTTTGTCGATGTGGCGGTGCATACGGCCATCGGCCTGTTTTTTCTGTCTGCCGGGATGGCGCTGGCCTGGCGGCAGTTGAAGTCAGGGTGTGTGCCGCTGCTCGACAGCGAGCATGACCGCATCACCCTGACCAGTGCCACCATCCTGATCCTGATGACGCTGGGAACGGGCATCGCCATTTTTTCCATCCTGCAGGGGCGCTTTCAGAGCCTGATCCGCACCAGCTTGCTGGCCTCCCTGACGACGCATGCGCAGACCTTTGAAGAGGTCATTAACATGCGCGAGGTCAACGCCCGAATCGCCGCCACCCGCCCGGCGGTGCTGCGCAACCTGCGCGCCATCGGTCTGGGCAAGGATGACGGCTCCAACCTGGCCAACACCGAGGCGGTGGTCAGCGGTCTGCTGCAGCAAGGGTTCAGCGGCCTGGCCTACTATGGCCTGAACGGCAAGGTGATCGCTACCGGCGGCGTTTTCAGGCAGAACCCGGCCATTGCCGTGACGCTAACCACGCCACAGCAGGCTGAGCTGATCTGGGCCGACAACAGCTTTTTTCTGCGCCACCGCATCACCCTGCGCGACGCCAGCGGCCCCGTCGGCACGGTGCTGGCCGAGCAGCCGCTGTCGGCGCTGACGCGCATCGCTGCAGACATGGCGGCGTTGGGCAAAACCTGGGACATGGGCCTGTGCGTGCGGCGCGGGCAGCGCCTGCAGTGTTTTCCGCAGCACCTGAACCCGCAGGTGTTCTACACGCCGCTGACCAACCGGGCGGGCGAACCTTTTCCGATGACGCAGGCGCTGGAGGGCAACACCGGCAGCGTCATCACGCAGGACTACCGCGCCCAGAACGTGGTGGCCGCTTACGGCCCGGTCGGCCAGCTCGGTTTGGGCATGGTCGTCAAGGTCGATGCCGCCGAAGTGTTCGGGCCTATCCGCGAGCAGATGCTGCTGGCTTTTGGGCTGATAGCGCTGTTTGCAGCCGGCGGCACCGTGCTGCTGCGCCAGCGCATCCAGCCGCTGGTGGTCAAGCTGGTCGATGCCGAAACCCAGGCGCGTACCAAGGAGCACTGGTTTCGTCAGTTGCTGGAGTGCGCGCCCGACGCCACCGTCATCGCCGACCAGGCCGGGCTCATCACGCTGGTTAATGCGCAGACGGAAAAGATGTTCGGCTACGCGCGCAGCGAGCTTCTGGGCCAGCCCATCGAGATGCTCATGCCCGAGCGCTTTCGCCACCACCATCCGCAGCACCGCGCTGGTTTTTCCGCCGAGCCGCAGGTGCGCCCCATGGGCGATGGGCTGGCGCTGTACGGGCTACGCAAGGACGGCACCGAGTTTCCCACTGAAATCCTGCTCAGCCCGCTCAAGACCGACCAGGGGATGCTGGTGCTGGCGGCCGTGCGCGATGTCTCGCGCACCAAGGACATCGAGCAGCAGATCCGCGCCTCGCTGCGCGAAAAAGAAGCGCTGCTGCAAGAAATCCACCACCGCGTGAAAAACAACCTGCAGATCATCGCCAGTTTGCTGTCGCTGCAATCGGCCTACATTCACGACCCGCTGACGCTGGTGCAGTTCCGCGAAAGCCAGGACCGGATCAGCTCAATGGCCCTGATTCACGAGATGCTTTACCAGTCTGAGACGCTGGCAACGGTCGATCTGGCCGACTATGTGCAAAGCTTGGCGCGCATCCTGCTGCACACCTACACCGCCCAGGCGAATGTCAAACTCGATGTTGAGGTGACGCCGGTGGCCGTGACCATAGACACCGCCGTGCCGGTGGGCCTGATGCTCAACGAGCTGATCACCAACGCGCTGAAATACGCTTTTCCCACAGGTTCGGGCCGCCTGCTGGTGGCGCTGGGCGCGGAGCCGGACGGACTCATCACCCTGCTGGTGCAGGACAACGGCATCGGGCTTAAGCCCGATTTTGAACTGGCGCAGGCTGACACGCTGGGTCTGCGGCTGGTGCGCATGTTTGCCAAACAGCTTCGTGCTGAAGTGAACATGCGCTCAAATCCCGGCCACACAGCGTTTGATATTCGTTTTAAGGAGGCGGCGCCACCGCGCCGCGACTGACTCATGCAACAACTGCCAGCCAACAAAACCCGCGTCCTCGTGGTGGAGGATGAAATCGTCGTCTCCGAAGACCTGCAGCAGCGGCTGGTCAAGATGGGTTTTACCGTAGTCGGCGCCGCCGACACCGGCGCCGAAGCCATCGAACTGGCCACGGTCACGCAGCCCGACGTGGCGCTGATGGACATCATGCTGCACGGGCGCCCCGAAGGCATTGAGGCCGCCGATCACCTGCGCAGCAAGCTCGACATTCCGGTGATTTACCTGACGGCGCACAGCGACCCGGCGACACTGCAAAACGCCAAGCGCACCGACCCGGCGGGCTACATCGTCAAGCCCTTCAACGACACGCAGTTGCGCGTGGCGCTGGAACTCGCCCCGGTGCGCCACGAGATGGAGCGCAAGACGCGCCAGGCGGCCCACTGGATGAGCGCGACGCTGACCAGCATCGGCGACGCCGTGATCGCCACCAACATCCACGCCGAGGTGATGCTGCTCAATTCGGCCGCCGAAAAGATGACCGGCTGGACCCAGCAGGAAGCTGTCGGCAAACCCTGCAGCGAAGTGCTGCGCCTGATCAACAAAAACACCGGCCAGACGCTCGAAGACCCAGCCACCGGCGCGCTGCGTCATGGGCTGGTGATACGGCTGGACCCCGGCACCGTGCTGATCTCGCGCCAAGGCCAGGAGCGCAATGTCGATGACAGCGCCTCGCCCATCATCGACGCCACGGGCCAGGTGCTGGGCGCGGTCGTGGTGCTGGTCGATGCGTCCGACCGCGCTGCCGAGCAAAGCCGCACGCAAGCCTTGACAGACCAGGTGGCCGAGCTGCTGGCCGAAAAGGAAAAGCGCGAAGCGCTGGGCGCGGAGCTGGAAAACTTTGCCATTGCCGTCAGCCACGACCTGCGCCGCCCGCTGCTGACGATTGCCGGGTTCACCGAACTGCTGGCGCAAAAGCACCGCGAGCGGCTCCCGGCGACCGGGCAGATTTTTCTCGATCAAGTGCGGACCAGCACGATGGAAATGCGCCGCATGGTGGAGGATTACCTGAAGTTCCTCAAATCCAACCACGAGCAGACGATTGCGCAGACCGTGGTGGACCTGCAGCATCTGGCCAAAGAGATTTTTTCAGAACTGAGCCAGAGACCGGGCCAGAAACCGGCGCGTTTTGTCTGTGAAGGACTGCCGCCCGCCTGGGGCGACGAGCCGATGCTGCGCCACCTGCTGACCAACTTGCTGGGCAATGCGCTGAAATACGCCAACCGCCGGGGCATGCCGCTGGTCGAAATCGGCGCGACGCCCGGCGAGGCGTTTCACACGCTGTTTGTGCGCGACAACGGCGTGGGGCTGGACCTGGCCAAGGCGGACAAGCTGTTCGAGCCGTTCCACCGCTTTCACGACGCGACTGAATTTCCCGGCACCGGGGTCGGGCTGGCCATTGCCAAGCGCATCGTCGAGCGCCACGGCGGCCACATCTGGGCGCAAAGCGAGCCGGGGGCGGGGGCGACGTTTTTCTTCACGCTGGCCGCGCCGCCCCGCACGCTGTGAGTTTTTAGCCTTTCAGCGCCTTGTCCATCATGTCGCGGTCGAGTTCGTTTTCCCAGTTGGACACGACGACGGTGGCGACGCCGTTGCCAATGAAATTGGTCAAGGCGCGGGCTTCGGACATGAAACGGTCAATGCCCAGAATCAACGCCAGGCCAGCAACCGGAATGCCCGGAATCACCGCCAGCGTCGCGGCCAGCGTGATAAAGCCCGCGCCGGTCACGCCGGATGCGCCTTTGGAAGTCAGCATCGCCACACCCAGCAGGGTGAATTCCTGCGTTAGCGTCAGCTCGATGTTCAGCGCCTGGGCGACAAACAAAGCGGCCATCGTCAGATAGATATTCGTGCCGTCGAGGTTGAACGAGTAGCCGGACGGAACGACCAAACCGACCACGGATTTGGAGCAGCCCATTTTTTCGAGCTTTTGCATCAACGGCACCAGCGCCGATTCGGACGACGACGTGCCCAGCACGGTCAACAATTCGTCCTTGATATAGACCAGAAAGCGCAGGATGCTAAAGCCGGTGTAAGCGGCAATCGTTCCCAGCACGACCAGCACAAACAGCGCGCAGGTCAGGTAAAAACTGCCCATCAGCGCGGCCAGCGGCTTGAGCGACGCGACGCCAAATTTGCCGATGGTGAAGGCCATCGCGCCGCCTGCGCCAATCGGTGCCAGCTTCATCACGGTGCCCATCATGGCGAAGAAAATGTGTGAGATGTCTTCGATCAGCACATGCACGGGGTTGCCGATTTTGCCCATGTGCATCATGGCGTAGCCAAACAAGATGGCCAGCAGCAGCACCTGCAGCAAGTCGCCCGAGCCGGTGAAAGCGTCGGCAAACGTCTTGGGAATGATGTGCAGCACAAAATCAACCGTGCTTTGCTCAGATGCGGCCTTGGCGTAACCGGCCACGGCCTTGGGGTCCAGCGTGGCCGGATCGACATTAAAGCCGCTGCCCGGACGCAGCGTGTGCATCACGACCAGACCGACGCCCAGCGCCAGCGTGGACACCACTTCAAAATACAGCAGCGCCT
>CAIYKK010000142.1 GCA_903926695.1 uncultured Burkholderiales bacterium | reverse complement strand
GGGTAGATCCACGACTTGGCGCTGCGGTCGTAGTACGGTTCTTCGACCCACGGGTAGCCGTTGAGCTGGTAGGTGTAGCCATAACTCGGCAGCCCGTTAGACGCCATGCTGCCGATTTCGGTGTAAGCCACGATCACATCCTTGCCCCAAACATCGGTGAAGGCGGTGCCGGCATCGTTGGAGTAGATGGCATCGCCCACGACTACGCGGGCTACGCCGAACAGCGAGGCCAGCAGCTCGGGCGTGGCGACATCGCGGCCGGTGTACTTGATGCGGTCCACCACCTTGGGGTGCTGGCGCAGCTTGGCCATGACAGCGGCGCCCAGCACCACGGTGTTGGGGCGCTTGCCGGTCGCGGCGCGCACGGCTTCTTTCGCCGTCTCAATGTCGGCGATAGGGTCGCTGACGCCGCTGGTGATGTCCGACCACTGAGCAGTACCGGCTTTGGTGACCTTGTTGGCGGCGGCGTAGCTGGCGGCGGTGCGGGCGATGTCGGCAGCCTGCTTTTCCAGGCGCAGGGCCATGATGGCGCTGACGCTGACAATGGCGCCCTGGCCCAGGTCGATGCCGGGACCGTTGGCCGCTTCCTGGATGATTTCCATCGGCGCGACGCCTTCGAGGCTGTAATCGACCAGTGCATACGGGGCACCCGCATAGCCGAAGGACACGCGCTTGGTGTTTTCACCGGGCGCGCGCTGGCTCCCGTAGAGCATGAAGGCTTCTTTTCCGAAGGTGATGATGTTGCCACCGCGCAGGCCGACAGGGACGGTGGGGAACAAATAGTTCGCCACCATCTCGCTGTTTTGGTAGCCCTGGGCGATGGAGCTGAGGACGGGATCAATGACCCGCGCTTGGGATGGGCTGAGTTGTGCCATGTTGGATTTCCTGCAATAGGGTTATGGGGTTGCTTGAGGCTGGCAGGATCAGTTGGGGATCAGCCAGACCTCGATCTGGTCGCCTGCCGCACCGGCGGGCGTCATTGCACGGCCAATCGTGATACCTGCAGCCTTGGTGACCACCTGGGTGACGGTGGTATGCACCTCGACCGCTGCGCCGACGGCAATGGCAGCACCCGCGATGGCAATGGCAGTGATGCCGACAGCGACCGGGACACGTGCGCCCGAGGCGGCGGCAATGGTGGCAAAACCCATAGCGTTGCCTGCAGCCGTGGCGGGCGCGCCGCTGGCCTGCACCGGCTGGTATTGGGAGATGGCTGCGGTGGCGGTGACGCCAAGGATGTCTTCGGTGATTGCGGATGCGGCCATGACTTAGGCTCCCTTGGTAACGTTTTTGAAAGCGGTGACGTAATCGGTGCCGGGATGGGTGGCCATATAAGCCTTGGCTTGCGCGTTCTGCTCTGCGCGGGTGGCGGGCGCCTTGGGCTTGGCCTCGATGGCAGCAGCTGGGACCAGGGGCAGCGCGGCGGGCGCATCGCTGGCCAGCGCGGCGGCATAGGCTGTGCGGTTTTTGCGCTCGGCGGCGTTGACGGCCATGGCGGCATCGCCTGGGCTGGATTTGCCGTCGAACTTCAGCGTGTTGATCAGGGCTTCGTGGCCAGGGATCAGCTGGCCTTCAACCGCAAGGATGCGGGCGCGCTCGGCGTCTGCGGCCTGGGTGCGGATGATGGCGACGGCTTCTGGGTGTTCTGCTGCAAGCTGCTCTGGGGTCATGTCTTTTCCTTTTGTAATGGAAATGGGTTGGGGTTGCGCGGCTGCGGCGCGGCCGGTGGGTTTTCCGCCAGCGCGGGCGGTGGCGGAACGGGTGCGGTCCTGGTTGAGCTTGATGATCAGCTCGTCAAGCGTGGCGATGCCATCAACCAGACCAGCATTGATGGCCTGCTCGCCGATAAACAT
>CAIYKK010000141.1 GCA_903926695.1 uncultured Burkholderiales bacterium | reverse complement strand
GTGGCCGACAGGCTCAGGGCCGGATGCGCCCGCCGCTGCGGTGCTGCGCGGTGCCAGTACGACCAGCCGCTCGTCGCCGCCGCGCAAAATCCGCCAGACCACCGCGCACAGGCAAAAAGCCAGCACGCCCACGACCAGCCAGCCGCTGGCCGCAGTCCAGTGCGCGGCCACCATGCCGCTGGCCAGCAGCCCGGTGACGACGATGCCCGCGCCCGGCCCCGCGTAAATGATGCCGCCCATCGCCGGAACGCCCAGCCGCGCCAGCCGCGACAGGCACCAGCCCGAGGTATAGACAAACACCACCGCACTGCTCACGCCCGCCGCAAAACGCAGGCCGGGCCAAGCGCCCGGCATGTCCCAGGCCATCGCCAGCGTACACAGCCCGGTGGCAATCAAGCCCGCCCGCACCAGCGAGGCGTAAGCCAGCAACGGCAGCCCCTTGAACCGCGCCCAGAGCCACGGCTGCAGCGTACACAGCAAAGCACCCAGCATGTAGCCCAGATAATTGGCGCTGGCCAGCCAGCTCGCCGTGGGCAGATCGACCACCCCGTCATGCAGCATCATCGGCAGCAGCGGCGTGAAGGCAAAGCGGCCAATGCCCATCGCCACCGACAGCGACACCAGCCCGGCCAGCGCAATGGTCCACGGATTGCTGGCGGCCAGCGGCGCCATATCGACTTGTTTTTTGTTCATCTCGCTTTGAATGCCCGGCAGTTGCGTAGCGGGCATCATACTTTTGAGAGCGCCCCGGCTTCGGGCCGGCCAGCCTTGCCCGGCAGCGGCTCAGGTCTTGTTGGGCCGAATTGTGAAAAAATCTCCGGTTTTCAAAACAGACCCAAAATGCGATACTTTGAAAAAAGTCACTCCTGATTCTTCTATCCAGCTGCACAAATTATGGCAACCAAAAAGAAAACATTTTATGAAATACTGGCAGTTTCCTCCACGGCCACTGACGAGGAAATCCAGGCCAATTATCAAAGCCTGACATTTACACTCAGGTCTCAGAAAAAACTTTTCACGCCCGATGAATACGAATTCAAACTCAAGATTATTGATCTGGCCTTTAGAACACTTTTAAACCCCTCCTCGCGCAACGCCTACGATGCCGAACTGGCTGCGTGTCTGGTGGCAGCAGGCGGCTCAACGCCGCCGGCCGGGCTGGTGCTGCAGCCCGATGCCAGCGCCATCTCGCTCAAGGCCGAAGCGATTGCCCTGCGCGCTGAAGCCATTTCCCTGCGGGTTGATGCGCTGGCCATGAAATCCGATGTCGCCGCTTTCAGCGCTCCCAGTATTCACGAGACATCTGGACAAACGGCAGTTTTCGGCTTGATGCCAAATCTGAAAAAATTCGCCATGTTTTTAGGCGCTCTGCTGGCCGGGTGGATGGTGGTTCAGGTTTTGTCCCTGCTGGTATTCAACCGGCACTCCAACCTGAACGACGAAGCGGCGGCCAAAGCCAATGAAAAAGTGATTATTCAGGAATATTATCAAACGCACGGCGTCAGAGCGTCCAGCAAGGCAGAAGTCCAGCAGCTGGAAGCTGAAACGCGGCGCAAAGAAGCCGAAGAGCGCCGAATTGAGCGTGAAAATATCAAAGCCGAACTCGAAAAAACCAAGGCCGAAGAGGACGCCCGGCGATTTGAAGAAGAATCCCGGCGCCGGGGGGAGCAGGTCTCCGCCGAGCTTCGGTATTCTGAAAATCAGGCGCAGGAGCAGGTCCGGCGCGAAGACGCCGAAAAAAAACGGGAACAGGAGCAGGAAAAAAAGGCGCGTGAAAAAGCTGAAAATGACCGCATCGAAAAAGAAAAACAACGATGGCAAGAGACGCTCAGGCGCTGAAAACCGACATGAATTATTACGACCTACTTGAAATCAGTCCCAAAGCCAGCCAGGAAGTGATCAGGGCGGCCTACAAAAGCCTGATGCAGCGCTATCACCCCGACAAAAATCCGGGCAATATCGAGGCCGCCCGCCGTGCCGCGCTGATCGTTCAGGCGTATGGCGTGCTTTCAGACATTACCCAGCGAAATGCCTACGATCTTCAGCTTAAAGACACACCAGCGCAAAAACCATTCACCCCTTCTTCAGGAAGAAATTATCTTGCAAAATCTTCCGGCGTGGCTTACAGAAACCAGCAGGCCGCAGAAAAAAATAAATACACCTGGTATGCCTGGGGGTTGATTGGGGTAATTTTGGTTTCCGGCTCTATCATTTTGCTGGTTTCAAATAAAAATCAGCTTCAGGCCGAGCAGGATTTGCGTGCGAAAGCTGAAATCCTTCAGTCTTCGCAAAAGAAGGATGCGGCTGTTTTTCAGAAACTGGATTCTATCGAGAAGAAAATCAACCAGCAGGAAGCTGATCTGGCAGGAAAAATCACGCCAATATTCTCCACGCCGCTGACCATTATTTTAAAAGTGCCGGAAAAATTATCCGCCGAAGACAAAATTATGCAGCCCCAGCGGGAGCATCTGTTGTCAATCCCCCGGCTGCTGGTGAAAGCCGGGCCGCTGGAGCCGGAAAGATTTATCCGGCGCATTGAGGATAAAAAAGAATCCATCAACCTCGAATTGGCTAATCAGCTGGCTTATGCCAAATACGAAGAGCTGATCAAACCCGATGGCGAAAAATACCTGAAAAACCTGATTCTCCACGCGCTGCGGGAAGTCACCGAAGCCAAGCAGTTTGGACCGCCGCCCCCGTCCGGCCCCGACTCGGCGGGCCAATACGGCGTGGTGGATATTTTTCTGCCCGATTCATTTATCGTGAAATAGTCAGCCGCGTCACGCGCTGGCGAACAGGGTAAACGCCTCGTTCAGCCGGTCAATCTGCCGCCGCTTGACCGACGCGTCGGTAAAACTGGCTTCAAAACTGTTGCGCGCCAAAGCATAAGCGTGCTGGGCGGTCAGCCCCGTGGCGGCAAAAGTTTGCACAAAATTGGCGTTCATGTAGCCGCCAAAATACGCCGGATCATCGGAGTTGACGGTGGCGACCAGCCCGGCATCGAGCAATTGGCGCAGGTTGTGGCTGGCCAAGTCGGGGAAAACGCACAGTTTTAAATTCGACAGCGGGCAGACCGTGAGCGGGATGCGGTCCTGGGCGAGGCGCTGTATCAGCGCGGCGTCTTTGCTGGACTGCACGCCGTGGTCAATGCGCTCGACTTTGAGCAGGTCCAGCGCCGTCCAGACATAAGCGGGCGGCCCTTCCTCGCCTGCGTGGGCGACGAGGT
>CAIYKK010000140.1 GCA_903926695.1 uncultured Burkholderiales bacterium | reverse complement strand
TCAGCCCCGCTGCGCAATGCAGGCCAGCGCGCACCGGCTTTGAATGGGCGACTCAAACCACCCGACAGCCTGAATCCATCGCATCTCATTGTTTGACTCTTTCCCGCTTTGAAAGGCCGCCCCATGAACCGCCGTATGTTCCACCAACTGCTGCTGACCGCAGCCGCCAGCGCCTGCCTGCCGGGCGCGGGCTTTGCCGCCAGCCCGCCGCCGCTGACACCGCCGCTTTCGGTCGTCGCCAGCTTCAGCATTCTGGGCGATCTGGCCCAAGTCCTTGGCGGCGAGCGGGTGCGTGTCACCACGCTGGTCGGCCCGGACGAAGACGCCCACGCCTTCGAGCCGCGCCCCGCCGACGCCAAAGCCATCGCACAAAGCAAACTACTCATCATCAACGGTCTGGGCTTTGAACCATGGGCGCAAAAGCTGGCCCAGTCAGCGGGCTACAAAGGGCTGACCGTGGTGGCTTCCAACGGCGTCAAAACCAGCGCCCTGGCCGAAGAGTCCACCCAGAGCAACGGCCAAAACCACAGCCACTCCGCCGGGCAAACCGCCGGGCCAACAGACCCGCACGCCTGGCAAAACCCGGCCAACGTCGTGCTGTACACGCGCAACATCGCCGCCGGACTGGCCAAAGCCGACCCGGCAGGCGCGCCAATTTACCAGGCCAACGCGGCAGCCTATGTCAAAGAACTGCAGGCGCTGGACGCGTGGGCCGGGGCGCAATTTGCCGCGATTCCTGCGTCCAAGCGCAAGGTCATCACCTCGCACGACGCGTTTGGTTATTTGGCGGCGCACTACCAAATCACGTTTCTGGCACCGCAGGGCATGGCCAGCGACGCCCAGCCCAGCGCCAAACAAGTGGCGCGGCTGATTCGCCAGATTCAGCGCGAAAAAATCCGCGCCATCTTCCTCGAAAACATGAGCGACCCCAAACTGCTGACGCAGTTGAGCAAAGACGCGGGCGTCAATCCGGGCGCGGCGCTGTATTCGGATGCGCTCTCCGGCCCCGGCAAGCCCGGCGCGACTTATTTGCAAATGATGCGTCACAACGTCACCCAGCTGGCGGCAGGCATGAAGCTGAACTGACACTTGCAGGGCGCTGCACACGCTGCCGACGGTGCGATAATCCGCGCCTATGAACGCCCTGCGCAACGCTCACTTTCTCGCCCGCCTGGTGCTGGTGTGGTTTGCGCTGTCTCTGGGCGTTGCCATCGCCTCGCCCCTCGTCAAGCCGCAGGCTATGGAGTTGATCTGTTCGGGCGCGGGCATGATGAAGCTGGTGCTTCAAACGGATGACGGCGGCAGCCAGGAAGTCACCCGCTACACGCTGGACTGCCCCCTGTGCATGACCGGCAACGCGCCGCCCCCGCCCATCATCGGCCTGACGGCAGAGCCAGCCCAGCCGCTGGCCTATGTGCTGCAAAGCATTCCAGCCGCCCGCATCGCCGCGCTGACAGCCGCGCCGCCGCCCGCACGCGGCCCGCCCGCCACCCCTCCCGTTTTCGCCTGAACTAAACGCTTCGGTTTGACAGCGCCTTGCGCCTGTCCCTTGCCGTTTGCACGCAACGCAGCACTGGCCTGACGGTCGGCCTGCGCTTGGGCTTATGCCTGTCTTTTCGCGTCTCCCACTGCGGCGATGCGCGCCGTTTCTTCATCCCATCAAGGA
The DNA here is from genome assembly GCA_903926695.1 of uncultured Burkholderiales bacterium. Classification (GTDB taxonomy): domain Bacteria; phylum Pseudomonadota; class Gammaproteobacteria; order Burkholderiales; family Burkholderiaceae_C; genus Polaromonas. Next base: position 2,550 of record CAIYKK010000140.1, on the reverse strand, counting down.
AAAATCATGACATTGACAAAAATCATCACCGCCGTGGCCGCATTGGCCTGCAGCGCCGCCTTTGCGCAAAACGTGGAGGTCAAAGACGCCTGGGTGCGCGCCGCCGTGCCGGGGCAGCAGGCCACCGGCGCGTTCATGACGCTCACGGCCAAAGATGGCACCCGGCTCGTGGGCGGCGCGTCCCCGGTCGCGGGTGTGACTGAAGTGCATGAAATGAAAATGGACGGCGACATCATGCGCATGCGCCCCGTGTCGGGCGGCCTGGCGCTGCCCGCCGGTCAGCCGGTGCAACTCAAGCCCGGCAGCTATCACATCATGCTGATGGACCTGAAAGCGCCAGTGACCAAAGACAGCAGCGTGCCGCTCACGCTGGTGTTCAAAGACGCCAAGGGCGTGGAAAGCCGGCTTGAACTCAAACTGCCCGTGGCCGCCACCGCGCCCGGCATGCCAGCCCCCGGCGCGCCCGCCATGAGCCACGGCCAGCACGCCCACTGAGCGGTTAGCTGATTCGCTTTTTGCGCCGCTCACGCTGATGCCGCCTTCACTGCTTTACGCCTTGCGCCATCGCCCCTTCGGGCTGTGGCTGGCATTGCTGCTGGCAGTGTTTGGCGCGCTCGCGCCTGTCGTGTCCCAAGCGCTGGCCATGACGCGCAGTGCTGGCGCGCCGATGATGCTCATTTGCACCAGCAACGCGCCGCCCTCATCGGCAGACGCGGCCCTTGCCAGCGCCACCGACTCCCCGAACGGGCAGGAATCCGCGCCCGCGCTGGTGCATTGCCCGTTTTGCCTGCTGCTGGCCGATCACGCGGTGCCAACGTCGCCGTTTACAGCGCATTTTCTGGCCGTGCCGCTTTTGCCTGAAAAGCGCACGGCCCGCTTCGTCTTCGTTTTCCTTCCCCGCTTTGCGCTCACGCCGCCGCCGCGTGGGCCGCCCGCCTTCTCCTGAACCCTTGAATTCATAGCGCCTCCCGCCAGCCAAGCTGCGGGCTGAGGCCGGTTTTGTTTCCAATCAGGAGTTTTCATGAATCACGTATTTCATCGCGGGACGGCGCACGCCTGGGCGCGCCGCATCTTGCCGGGCCGCGCTGTGCGGGTCTTGGCGGCGGCGGCCGTTGTGTCCACGGCGGCCTATGGCCACGGCGTCAGCCACGGCGACCTGGTGCTCGACCATCCTTATGCCGTCCCCAGTCTGGTGGGCGTCAGCAACGGCGCGGCCTATTTGCGCGGCATCGAGAATCAGGGCGACCAGCCCGAGCGCCTGCTCAGCGCCAGCAGCCCGGTCGCGGCGCGGGTGGCGCTGCACCACATGGCGCTGGACGCGGGCGTGATGCGGATGCGCGAAGTCGCCGCCATCGAACTGCCGCCGCACACCGTCACCCTGCTGCGCCACAACGGCCCTTACCACCTGATGCTGATGGATTTGAAGCGCCCGCTCAAAGACGGTGACCGCTTTGACCTGACGCTGAACTTTGAGCGCACGGGCAGCCAGACCGTCAAGGTCTGGGTGCAAACCCCGCGTGACACGGCGGCCAGCGAACACAAGCATTGAGCCGAAAAAACCAATGCCCTCTTTTTCCCCGCCGAACTCAAACCCGGTCCGTTAAGCAGCGGCCAAAAACCATCGCGGCCTCAGCCAATGAGGCGGCAACTCAACATTTACCAGAACAGACAAGCCAAATGACAACCTATTTCAACCTCAAAACAACCGCTATCACCCTGATTTCAGCCGCCGCCCTGAGCGCCTGCGGTGGCGGCAGCGACACCGTTGCCAGCACGCCCGCTGCTGACCAAGCCGTTTCGATTCAATTTGCCGCCGTCAACGGCAGCACGCCCGTCAAATGCGGCACCCGCCTCACCGGCCTGGGCAGCACGCCTGTGGCCGCCGACCTCACAGATTTGCGCTTTTACATCACCAACGTGGCGCTGATCAACGACAAAGGCGTGGCCGTTCCCGTGACGCTCAAGAGCAACAACTGGCAGCTCACGCAAGGCAGCGAAACCGTCTCGCTGATTGACCTGGAAGATGCCAGCGGCTCGTGCGCCGATGCCACCCACACGGCAGACACCAACGCCGTCATCACCGGCACCGTGCCTGCGGGCACTTACGTCGGCCTCAAAGCGAGCATGGGCGTGCCCGAGACGCTCAACCACACCGACGTAGCCAGCGCTGCCGCACCGCTGGACGTGACCGGCATGGGCTGGAGCTGGCAATCGGGCCGCAAAATGGCCAAAATCGAAGTCAACCCCGTGGGCGGCATCTTGAAAACCACCGCCGCCGTGCCCGCCACCGCGACCACGCCCGCTGTCCCGGCCAGCACCAGCACCGTCAGCACGTTTTACTTTCACCTCGGTTCGACCGGCTGCACGGCCAAGGTTGATTCGGCTGGCGTGGCGCTCAAGGATGCCGCTGGCAACCCGGTGTACACCTGCTCCAACCCCAACGTGATGGACTTCACGCTCGCCAGCTTTGATCCGGCCAAACAGCAAGTGGCGCTGGATATCGGCCAGTTGCTCAAAACCACCGACATCTCCCAAGACAACGGCGGCCCT
>CAIYKK010000139.1 GCA_903926695.1 uncultured Burkholderiales bacterium | reverse complement strand
GGCCTTCAATCCAATTTCCGTTTTCCCCTACTGAGGGGAGCCGGAACCGCAGCGCGTAGCCATCAATTCGGTTGGGACTTGGAAAGTGGAATGTGTCTGTCGCCGTGTTGGAGCGGTCGGCGGGGTACACCAGTGCAATAAACTTGGTACCAGCCCCCCCTGTCAGCCAGTGCTGCGCATAGGCGTACATCTGGTACAGATCGCTACCGGCCGACGGACGGGCGCTGCCGTCCTCCTTGTCAGCGGTGCGCTTCCACTTGGCGTCAAGGATCGCCACACAGCCTGCATCATTGGCACGCGAGTAGATCAAGATATCGGGTTTCATGCTGCGGGGCTTGCCATCCCAATGGCACAGGTGCTCTGTCCTTCGGCTGTCACCCACGCCCGAGTTCTGATCCAGCAACTCGTAAGCACTGCCTATCAGTTTGGCTTGCATCCAGCGCGCCACATAGCGCTCAAAGACATCATTCATGCGGACAAACCGCCCAAACATCGCGTCCTCGCCCGCCACCGGTGCCGCCCCACGGCTGTTGAGTATCCATTTGCAGCTTGAACGAATATCGCGGTAATGGGCCATCAGACGGTCGTCACGCCAGCGCGAAAAGTCTTGCCCAATATCTTTCGACAGCGGGATTTCCTGTAGTCGTTCATTCAACTGGCCTGCACGGCGTTGGTTGTCGGGGTCAGTGCTGCGCACCATGACCCGCCTGACCGCAGAGCGTATCAATCTGTTCTCGGGTCTGTCGGCAGAGAACTCTTCAAACCTGCAAAAAAACCGCTGCGGCGCCATTGCGTTGGCTCGCATATTTTGCGCAACCAGCAAACGCCCACGCACCGTGGACAGGTTGTCTTCCCGCTCCACGTAGTGCAGGCGAATACCGTGTGCCACCAGGCTGTCAACCTGGTCAAGAAAGCGACGTACCAGCCACTCATGCAAGGGCAGTGGCGCATCGTCCACGCCGGCCGTTTGGTCATGCTCGCGCAGGTTCAGGTCGGTCGCGTACTCCCACATACGCTTGAATGCGGCACGGTCTTTAAGGTCGCCATCCAGATGCGCTTCTATCTTTGGCAGCACCTCAAGGGCCACGCCACAGGGCAGATTGGCTGCCCCAACCAGATGGCTCACGACAAGCGAACCGCGCCGCGTCTGGCGCGTCAAATAACGCAGTCCATCGGACACATCTTCCGACTCAAACCCAGGCTCGTCTTGCACATCTGCCGAACGAATAGCATCCCCGTCGCGGCTGTTCATCACCGTCGAGGCCTTAGACAACTTCAGGTCAACCAGTTCCTTAAAGCAGGTCGCAAAAAAATCGTCGGGCTCTTCGTCACCTATCGACTCCTGAGCGTTGAGCTGCGCCTGCAGCGCCAGTGGTGTGTATTCACCACCCTCGCGCAAGACCAGGCGCTTCACCTGCTTCATCAGACTGCACCAGACAGCTGACGGTAATTGGCAGAGTCCAGCAACGCAGCCATAACCGTTTTTCCCCGGGCATCTATAAATGGGCAGACGCCTGGGCTGCTGGCCAGTATGGTGCGTATCTTGTCGGACTGGTCAAAGAAATATTCGCGCAATTGCGGGATGACCTGGC
>CAIYKK010000138.1 GCA_903926695.1 uncultured Burkholderiales bacterium | reverse complement strand
GGCTTGGGCCAGCTGCTCTTTGAGCTTTTTGTTTTCCGCTTCAATGGCGGCGATTTGTTCAGGGGTCAGGGGCACGGGGTTCTCCGGTTGGTGATGGGGGTCAGAAAAGGCGGGGGCAGGCGCGGGCGCGGCGGCAGGTTCGGCGGCTGACTCCAGCGCGCCCTGGCGCAAGTCGTCATGGGCGGCCAGCTCCAGCGAGTGCAGCTCGTAGCCGGGCAGCACCTTGTCAGCCTCTTCAGCGCCGAACTTGCCGATGAACCATTCCCGCAGGTTGCGAAACAGGCCCGCCACCGTTGAACCGTCCCATTCGCTGAAGGCCACGCTTTCTTGAAAGCACACACAGCCGTCGTCTTGCGCACCGGCAAAGGCCGGATCGTCCAGGCCTTTCACGGCGGGGTTTTGCGCGCCCAGCACGCCGACGTGCTTGAGATACCAGATGCCGGGCACCGGGTTGTTAGGGTCGGTCGGGCGGTAGAACTTGGCCGACAGCGCGCCGTAACGGCCCGCGTTGGCGGCTTCGGCAAAGGTGGGGTCAACCTGGTCGGGCATGCCGAACAGGCCGCGCTCGGTGGCTTTGAGCTGGGTAATCCAGCCCTGGGCCGGATCATCGGTGGCCGGATGGCCGATCACGATGGGCGCTTTGCTCAAGGCAGGGCTGAACGCGGCGGCGGTGGCGCGCAGATCAGCGGCGCTGAAGTCGATGGCTTCGCCGGACATCGTGGTCCAGCGGCCCGGCTTGAAGATGTGCAGCGGTTTGGCGGTGGCGGCGGGTTTTGTCATGCCGCCAAGTGTCTTGCGCGAGGCGCGCCGACTCCAGCGGGACAGGCTTCGGGGGGCGGCTTGGGCGCGGTTTTGGCGCGGTTCGGTGTCCAGCCTGCGCCGTGCAGGCTTGGCGAACAACGGCAATGCCGTTTAAACGCAAATTAACGCGGCGTTAACGCATAGCAAGCTGAAAAGACGTGCCAGCGTAGCCGATCAGCTCTTCAACGCGCTGCAGGCCCGCTAATTTGAGCGGACTTTTTCACAAGCCATCCATCAAAAAATCGTTCAGCGTCTGCAGCACCAGCGTCTGCTCCTGCGGGTACAGCGTGCCGTCGGCAAGCACCGGCAAAAAGGGCCGCGCCGGGATGCTTACCTTGCGGCCCCGCCCCGCCTGGCCACCGAACTGGTGGATAGCCGCGTACTGGGCCGTCGCGCCTATGGTCAGCGTGTTGCCCGAGACGCTGGGGAAGATGTTGCTGCGCAGAAAGCCGCTGTCCACCAGCAGTTTTTTACTGGCCAGCTTTTTCTTGCCTCTGGCGTTCAAGCCGCCGTCTTTCCTGCGGTAGCCCTTGCCCAGCGCGCCAGCAGCCATCGCCAGCGTGGCAATGCTGTGGGGCGCCCAGGGCGCGCCGTCCGGCCCGGAGCTGGTGCCAAAGCGCTGCTTGGTGCGCTCGACGATCTCGTCGCCCAGCGCGGTCAGCACTGGCGCGAGGTTTTGCGTGCGCTGGAGCAGCGCCTGCAGCGCGGCCTGCACGCCCTCGTCTTTGACTTCGATGGTGAAGGTGGTCATCAGGCTTCCTTTGCGTTAAAACGCTTGAATCGGTTCATAATTCGGGGTGAGTGTTTTGCCTCTGGTGCGGTGTACCCCGATGGGTAAGGGGGCGGTGGATGCCAATCCGCCGTTTATGCTGGTTCGAATCCAGCCCTGCACCAGAGACTTCCCTGTCATCATGACCGCCCCGCCTTCAACAGGACGTATTGGCGCTCTTGCAGATTGTCCTGATCCACCACGCCGCCTGTCTGCACGAAGTTTGACGTGATGCGCGCCCGCGCCCCATCAAAGCGCCCCTTCTCGTTGTAGTTCACTCGCACCACCACCTTGCCCGTACGCTCGCCCTGGTCAATCACATAAAGCAAGGTGTTGTTGCCCGTGTCCAGATAAACGCTGGCGCCCTGAAGCTGGCGCGGCAAGTCGCGCCACACCTCGTCAGGCAGCGCCGCGCCGCGCGCCGCCTTGGTATCGCGCAGCGCATGCATCAACTCGGTGTCGCGCATCCAGACGGCGGCGTTTTCCAGCGCCACGCCTTTGTCGGCCAGCGCGGCCACGGTCTGCGGCGCTACCGTATGCACCAGGACGGTATCGCCCTTGCCGGCCATCGCCTGGCGCGTGGCGTCGAACACCTTTTCCCAAGCCGCCGTGCGCTCGGTCAGCAGCACCGGCTTCAAGGCCTCGGCCATTTGGGCGCCCAGCGCCGCGTCAAGCTTGATCAGCTTGTCATCGATAAGGCTTTGCATTGAGCGGCCCACACTGGCCCCCGGCGCGTAGTCAAAGCCTTTGTCGATGCCCACGGGCGCGCCGGTCTTGGGGTCGATGGCGTCCCAGCCTGCGGGCAAATCGTCCAGGCCCGCTTTGGCGCTGGCCTCGCCCTCACGGCGGCTGACGGCGGCCACGCGGCAGCCACACCCCCAGCCGCAGGGCGGGTAGTGCGTGCTCCAAAACGGGTGGCTTGCCAGGAGCGTCAGGCCGTGCCAGGCTAAATGCTGCGGGCGCGGGTTGATCGCGCCGTCGCTGTGGATGTAGCGCCAGTAGGGGCGCAGCTTGAGTACATCCGGGTCGCTCATCTGGGCGCGGCGCCCGGCGGCGTAGCTCGTGGACATATTGGTTTGATAAATCACACGGGTGCGCCAGGCTTCGCCCTCTTTTGTGCCCTCGCCCGTCCAGCCGGTCCAGCCGTGCTTGGCGACGATGCCCTTGAAGTCTTTCTGAAACGATTTCAGCCCGGCGCCGCCCTCCGCGCTTTTGATGACGGCGGCGTGCAGGTCGTCCAGCAGGTCAGCCTTGGCCGCGCCCGCGACGATAAAAGCGCGGTCGTGCGCGGCGCGTTGGATATCGTCCCACTTGTCTGTGGGAAGGTTCAGCTTTTGGCGCAGGAAGTCGATTTGCGCATCAAACGGCGTGCCAAAGCCAACATTGATGGAACCGGCAGCGGCGGCGGTGGCCATGGCTTAAGCCTCGCCCTGGGCGGCGTCCATGCCCTTGAGTTCTGCCAGCGCCATCGCTGCGGCCATGAGCTTGACCAGCTGGCCGGAGTCCAGAGCGCCATACGCCTGCACCAGCGCCTGCTGCAGCGCTTTTGGGTTATCAGCCTTGTCCACCAGCGCCTGGAGCTGATCGACCATGCCCGCCCACTGCGGCGCGCCAGCGGCCATGAGTGCATTGGTTTGCGCCTGCAGCGGGTCAGCGCTGGCGGCGCTGGCGGCATTCAAGGCGACTTCGGCAAAGGCTGCAGCGCCCGCGCCCGGCGCGGCGGCAGGCGCGGCAGGCGCGGCGCTGGCCAGCGGCTGCAGGTCGCCCTCCTGATAGCCGTAGGCGCGCTGCCAGTATGCGTTGGTGTAGCGTGCCCCGGCGTCGTAATTGCTCTTGTCGCGGGCGGCCTGGAGCTGGTCTTGGCTTTTCTGATCCCACAGGCTCCACACCGGGGCCACGGCTTCGCCAAAATTGACCTCGCAAATCCAGCGGATGAGCTGATTCATCGCGGCTTCGACAATGGCCGCGTCGCCGTCGCGCAGGTCTTTGGTGACCTCCAGCCCCGCCCCGGCGCTGGCTTTGTTGGCGGTGGCCTCGGTGGTCTGGTTTTGCCCCAGCAGGGCAATGGCAATCTCGCCCCGGCAGTGCAGCACAAGCCGTTCGTACAAGTCAGCGCTGGCCGATTTGCCTGCCATTTCCACCAGCTCGACGCTGCCATCGTCGGGGATGGCGGCCACGCCGTCCTGAATTAAGGACTCCAGGCTGTCGAGCATGGCGCTCTTTTCTTCTTCGGTCGCGCCACGCGGCAGCTTGCCAACGCTGAAGGCGCTGCCAAACTTTTCGGCAAAGGCCAGCCAAAACTTCATGCCGCCTTTTTTGAACATCATCGGCCAAAAGCACATGCTCAAATCAGCAAAGCCGTAGGGGTTCTGTTGACATCCTCCCCTCCCTAAAGGAAGGGGATTCCTACTGCGCTTCAACCGGCATTGCGCTGGCTGAAGTCGCTTCGGTGGGTTCCTGCTTCGCTGAGGCTGGTTTCGCCCTGCACTTGCGCGCAAGGCCAGAGCCGTCCTCTCCACAGGCTGCAACGCGGTATCC
>CAIYKK010000137.1 GCA_903926695.1 uncultured Burkholderiales bacterium | reverse complement strand
CGCTGCTTCCCACGCTCAGGGAGTAGCTCTCGCTCAGGAACACGCCCGCACTGGCGGCGCTGGCCCGCGCCGCCACCGTGACTGCGGCAATATCGAGATTGGCTGCGCCCGTGCCCACGCCAGCGACTGCGTCGAGGCGCACATTGCTAGCACTGATGTTGACGATACGGCTGGCGCTGTCGTCGGCTTGCGCGTCGGTGATGGCGGCGGCGCTGACCAAGCTGGCGTTGGCCGTGCCCGCGTCGATGCGCCCGACGGCGATGACACCGCCCGCATTGAGCAAAATATTGCCGTTTAAAGTGCCGATGTGCGCCGCCGCCTGCATGGTGATAGCACCGTCGGCGAGCACATCGACGGTTTTGCCCGTCGCCGTCGTTTGTACGCTCGACGAGCTGGTGCTCAAAAGCACATCGCCGCGCCCGAGCAAGCTGATGTTGCCGTGCGCTGACGACACGGCAGCGGCCACGTCCAGGTTGCGCGCCGTGGCCGTTTTGCCGCTGGCAATGAACATGTTGCCGCTCGCGCCGGTGCTGGCGACTGCGCCGCTGATCAGCAGCAAACCGTCAATCGTGGCCAGGCTCAGGTCGCCGCTGCCAGCGGCCACGCCGCCCAGCGTGATGCCAGCAGCGCCGACTTCCAGGCCGGTGCTTTCAATCACCGACATGCCGCCGCTGGTGGTGTTGCCGCCGCTCAAAGCGCCGACGGTGGTGTAAATGGACGCGCCCGGCGCGCCCACGCCGGTGGCAGCGGTGAGGCTGACCGAGGCGGTTTCGCCCAAAACGTTCACGCCCTCGCGGAGCAGGCCCGCGCTGCTGCGCTGGTCGATGATCGCGCCGCCCGTGCTGTTAACCCCGACGGAGCCGTCGGCCTGAATCAAGCTCAGGCGAATGCTTCCGCCCGCCGTCAGGCTGACCGCCCCGGTGTCGTTGGAAGCGTTTTCGCTCAGAGTTTTTACACCGTCCTTCATCGTCAGCGTAGTCGCGGCAGCCAGCGTCACCAGGCCGCCGCCGGAGGTGATGTCTCCGTTTTGAACAATCGCGGCTACTTCGGACGTGACCGTGATGGTGCCCGTCCCGCTGCCGTCCACCAAAATGGCGTTGCCCAGCGTCAGGTCGGCGTTGGCCGTCAGGGTGATTTTGCCGTCCGTGGTGCTGATAGAGTGGTTGACCAGCAGTTGCGAGCCCAGCCCGCCTGCGCGCAAGGTCAAGTCGCCCTTGCCCAGGTTTTTCACACCCGAGCCTGCTGCGTCGATGGTCAAATTGCCGCCCGCCGTGCTCACGTTGATGCTGCCCGTGCCCAGCGCACTGCTTTGCAGCGCCTGCAGCACATTGAGCACGCCGCCGTTGGCCGTCTCGCCAATGACCAAGTCACTGCTGGTGGCGTTGACCGCGCTGACGTTGTCAAACTCGGTGGCAAACAGGTTGATGCCCGTGGTTGCGCTGACGGTCAGGTTCCGGCCCTGCAGCGGCTCGCTGGTTTGGCTGTCGGTGGCGTTATCGAGCTGCTTGACCGCGCCACTCGCCGAGTACAGATTCACGTCGTACCAAGTCGCGCCGTCATAAGCCTGCACGGTGTTGCGCAGGGTGATGTCGTTGATCGCATCCAGCTTGACCGTGCCATAAATCTGCGTGATGACACCGGAGACCGAGTAGTCTTCGACCGTGATGGCGCTGCCATAGACTTCCGTGTTGTTGCGCAGCGTCGGCTGGCTCAGGCCGTTGTTGGCACCGATGCGCACCGCGCTAGCACCAGTGGCTGCATGGCCGCTGACATCATCGGCCTTGCCAAACACTACCTTGCTAAAGCCCTGCTGCACGGCCAGCAGTTCGGCGTTGGTGATGTTCAGCGCCGCGCTGTTGCTGTTGGGCGGATCACCGATTTCCAGCCCGACCCCATCGCTGGTCTGGCGCAATGTCAACGTTCCCGAGCCGCCGATGGAAGCTTCGCCCCCGGTAAAGTTGATCTCGTTGCCTTCGATCAGGATCGAACCTGCACCTTTCGCACCTACGCCATCGAGCACCAGTCCACCCTGAAAAACCACCAACGATGCACCCGAGATTTTGAGGTCGGCACCACTGTGCAGCGTGACCGTGTTTCTGAACAGCACCGTGCCGGTGGCGGTGATGTTGAAGTCGCCGTTGAGCGTGACCGTGCCGTTGAACGTCACATCGTCGGGAGTGTTTACTGTTCCGGTAACAACACTTCTGCCATCTACCGTCAAGCCATTCAATGGATTAGTGGAACCCACATCACCCGTCACCAAAATATTCCCGGTCGCCTGCAGGTGTAGGGTGTCAGGTGTCGTATCGCCATTACCATCAATAAAATGGGATGCCGAACTACCGAGTTGTATCTGCCCGGAGCCATTTATACCCGCTGTCAGCGTAACTTCACCATTAATCTTGAGTGAATCATATGCCAATATATCTGCAGCCACAGAAACACTTGTCGATATGGTCGTCGTGTGGCCCGAGCCTTCAATGAACAGCGACGCATCGCCTGTCAGGTTCAGCGGCGCGTTGATAAATATTTCTCCGCCCTGCATGGGGTTAATCAAATGCAGCGTGTCACTGAGCGTCACGGGCGCGCTCGAACCGGCCTCGCCGATGGAGATGACGCTATTGCTCGTTCGACTACCCACCACAATTTCGCTAAAATCGCCTTGCAACTGGCTCAGTGCATTGGTGCTCAATTTCTGCGTCTGATCGCTGACGGTGCCGCTGGTTGACCCGGCAATCAAAATCGGTGCGCTCGAATCGAGTGGCGCAAACGTCAGCGTTGCGCCGTCCAACGTCTCGTTGGAGGTAACACACAAAGCGCTGTCCATGAAGCCATTGAGCGTAGAAGCCTGACTCATGTCAGAAAGAGCTGCATCGACCTGGAAATCGGTCGCAGCACTTGAGGCAGTCGGATTGGCCAGCAGCTTGGCCATCACAGGCGCAGAAACCACCGGTGAACTCACTGCCTGAACCGCCGAGTAAGCCTGTTCGATACTTTGGACCTCGTTTTTATCGGGTGCCAACACCGTCAGCAACGGCGTAAACACCGGATCGGCAGACAACAAAACGCGCTGCTCCAGTGGCTCTATGCGAAATGCGTCACGACGCACCGCATCACGAATACGGGATGCCACGGATTTTTTTACTATTTTCATTATTCTGCCTAATCAAAAATTATTTCTGGACACACTGACCAACTTTGTTGGAACAATTGAAAAAAACTCATCACAACAACAGAGTATTTACCGAATAATCATAGTTACCCAAACCAAAAGATGATCCACTGGCCTGTGGCTGCCCGCCCGGCGTACCCAGTATATAAGCTTTATCCAAGCTAGCTGCACCCGATTGACCCGATCCTTCAATGATGAGAGAAGCATCGTTCGTCAAAACTAACGGTGCATTGACAAACATATCCCCGCCCAATATTGGATTCAGAAGGCGTAGCGTGTTGCTCAATGTGATTGGTGTAGTCAACCCCGTACGACCAATAAAGATGATACTACTACTGACATGACTTCCGACCTGAATTTCGCTAGATTCATTTTTCAAATAATTTAATAGCTCAGTACTTAGTCGGAATGTATCACTCCCAACAGTTCCTGCGGCAAGATTGTCAACCAAAATTGGGGATTTTGGACTAACAGGCGCAATCATCACCGTTGTTCCAGAACTCTGGACTTTGTTATCCCCGGAAAGCAAATCAACCTTATCGGCGACCAAAGTGATGCCTTCCACGTTGGATACGATGGCACCACTTTTTAAGGATAGAAGGGAATCTTTAGCGTTAAGCTGAACGGCCACTTTTCCATTAATAGCGTAGAGGCCACCATTAGCCTTATCATCCATAGTAATGTTCAGATCATTAGCCTCGCGCACCACGATCGCACCAAGTGCGCCGCTACCGTTATTGACCACGGTCAAGCCATCAATTTCGGTATTGAGAATACCATCCACGCCCTTAGGTGCAATCAGCGTCAAGTGGCCACCCGCCATTTTGAAGTTGGCATTTTGAACATCGATGATGCCTGCGGATGTGAGTTCAAAATCCGTGCTACCCCAGTCCTGCGCCTCGGTTGCAGGCGTGTTCTTGGTCGCAAGCTTAGCCACGGTTGTGACCACGGTGCTGCGCACGGTATTTTGGTCGGTGATGGAAATGCGATCTAAACCATCTTTAAAAACGACGGTGGTGTCGTTCAAATTGAGTTGATGATTACCCAACAAAATCGAACCCCTGCTAGTGAGTGGATCAAAGATCAAATGATCATAACCGTTTTGGCCGTCTTTGATGTTAATGGTCGCGCCCGCAGTGCTCACCAAAATGTCATTGTTGCCAGAACCGAGGTTGAGCTCCGTGCTCCCCCCGTCAATGCGAACGGTGTTGTTGCCGTTACCGGTGCTAATGGTGTTGTTGCCCGCGCCCATTTCGATATGAGCCGATCCAGCGCCACCGGTGTACTTATCATTGCCCGCACCACCGTACCAAGACATGCCGCTGATGTCGCCCCCTTCCAAGGTATCGTTACCATCGCCGCCGTAAATCTTGCTGCCTGCTGCGCCACCATTCATAACCACCTTGTCGTTGCCCGCGCCGCCATCAAACTCAATCAGCGCATCAACGCCCGCTCCAATCTCGATAGAGTCATTGCCGCTGCCGCCATTGGCCACAATGTGTTTGACACCCGTGTGCTTGGACTCGACCTCTAGCGAGCGCACCATAATACTGCCATCGCTCTCTTTGGTGATATTGTAAGATTCATTCACCGTCTCGTCATACGCATCATCACCATAACGGCCTGATTTGTCACCCATATTGAGGTACAGGGTATCACCAATTTGGTAATCAATCACTGGCGGATCTGCCAAATACCACGTAAAGCTACCTGAGACAGTCGCCAACAAAATAGTGGCGCTGGCACTAACTTTCGCCTTAATCCTGGTTAATTCGATTTCAGCCTCAAAACCGGCAAGGCTAAAGCCCACAGCGGTTAACTCCCCACTAGCACTCGCCTTAATGCCATGATCGCTTATCGTTACTGACACATCTGCAGCTAGCTTTAAAACGACTAGGTCAATATCAAGGCCTGCATGGCCGGTAATTGAAAACTTGCCATCAGACTGAATATACCCCCCTACATCGATCTTCAGCGCGCCGAAAAAGTTTAGATTGCCACTAAAGTCGAGTCTAAAGACCTTATCATCCGTTAAGGTCATCGCACCGCTAAAACCAATGTCGAACGCCAAAATGTGGATGTTGCCGTTGGTCAGCGCCAACTTGAACAACTGGCCACCCAGCACGCCCACATGGGTTTGGCTGCCAGTGTTGATCTCCAGAAGCGCGCCAGCGCTAAAGCCAATTAGACTGGTTCCAAGCTTAACTTGGGCCTCCAACTTCAGCGCAAACACCGGCGTGTCGCCTTCGAGCACCAACGCGATGCCACCTTTGACATCAATGCTGCCTAAAGGCCCAAGTTCCAGCTTCAATTGCGCTTCGGCGGTGATACCGGTCTTGTCGATGGTCATGTTCATCGACCCGCCTAAGTGCACCACGCCGCCCAGCACATCAATGCTGACGTTGCCCGCCATGTGCAGTGACTGCGGCGGCAAGTCCACCTGAACAAACGCCGCACCCTGTCCGGTGTTGATCGAGCGCACCGTCTGAGCCGCGCTCGTGGTGTTAATTTGCAGCAAGAAGCGCCCCGCCAGCGAAAATGCGCCGCCGTCAATAAGCACAGCATCAGGGCCAGTGCCGCCCACCTCCAAGCTGCCGTAAATGCCCGTGTTAATCAAGCCCAGCGTGCCAACCACGGCCAGCGGCTTGAGCAGCGGCAATTGCAGCGTGGCAGCGACAGTGACTTCAATGCCGGCGCCGGTAGAAATCACAATGCCAAAATCGCCATCGAGCTTGAGCGCGCCGTTGAGCAGGCTCAGGCTTCCATTGCCTAGCAACTGAACATACGCGCCCTTCCAGTCAGGCTTGCTCGTGGGAGTGGCAGCAATGGTGTATTTCCAGTCCGGAAAATGGCTGGCGACTGCCGTTCCCTGAGCCT
>CAIYKK010000136.1 GCA_903926695.1 uncultured Burkholderiales bacterium | reverse complement strand
GAAGTGCGCTGGCGCGCCTGGATGACCACGCATTATCTGCAGCGCTGGCTGAACGGGCAGGCGTTTTACAAACTGGAGCTGGCGCGCTTTACCGGCGACGAGGCAAGCGGCAAAAAAAGCACCGCCGCCAGCCCCGACAACCCGGACCAGCGGATTCAGGAAGACATCAACCTGTTCACCAGCTACAGCATTTCCCTCAGCATGGGGCTTTTGAATGCGCTGGTCACGCTGGTGAGTTTTGTCGGCATTTTGTGGTCGCTGTCGGGCGCGTTTGCGTTCACGCTGGGCGGCACCAGCTACGTGATTCCGGGTTTTATGGTGTGGATGGCGGTGCTGTATTGCGCGCTGGGCAGCATTGCCACGCACTACATTGGCCGCCCGCAGATATTTCTGAATTACCAGCAACAACAGGTCGAAGCGGATTTCCGCCACCACATGGTGCGCGTGCGCGAATACAGCGAATCCATCGCGCTGGACAAGGGCGAAGCCGTGGAACGCGCCCACCTCGACACGCGCTTTGCCGCCGTGCTGGCCAACTATCTGGCGCTGATTAAAAAGCAAAAAAATCTGGTTTGGTTCACTAGCTTCTTCGGCCAGGCGGCGACGGTGTTTCCGTTTGTGGTGGCCGCGCCGCGCTTTTTCAGCGGCGCGATTCAGTTGGGCGAGCTGATGCAGATTGCCTCGGCGTTTGGCCGCGTGCAGGATTCGCTGAGCTGGCTGGTCGATAACTACAGCACCCTGGCCGCGTGGCGCGCCACCACCGACCGGCTGACCAGTTTTGAAGACAACATCCGCGCCATTGCGCAGCAAACGCAGGCGCAGACTGCGCGCAATGCCAGCGCCGCGCCGGGCGGTGGAACGAGCACGGGCGTGGGCGTGGCGGCGGGAACGGCAACGGGCGCGGCGAGCGTCACGCCAGATGCGAACCCGAACGCGCTCTCAGTCAGCGGCCTGACCGTCCAGCTCCCCACCGGCGCGACGCTGCTGAATAATCTGTCGCTGCAGGCCGGTCCCGGCCAGAGCGTGCTGATCAAAGGCCCGTCGGGCAGCGGCAAATCGACGCTGTTCCGGGCGCTGGCGGGCATCTGGCCGTTTTCAACCGGCCAGACCCATTTACCGACGGACGCCATGTTTATTCCGCAGCGGCCGTATTTTCCCGACGGCCTGCTGCGCGACGCGCTGGCCTACCCGCAGCCCGCCGCGCAGTACAGCGACGACGCCCTGAAGCAGGCGCTGGCGGACGCGCTGCTGCCGCAACTGGCCAGCCGCCTCGACGACAAAGACGCGTGGAGCCAAAAGCTCTCGGGCGGCGAGCAGCAGCGCCTGGCCATTGCCCGCGTGCTGCTGAAAAAACCGCGCTGGATTTTTGCCGACGAAGCCACCAGCGCGCTGGACGAGGCCGCCGAAGACACCCTCTACGCCAAACTGCTGGCGCAAACCCAGCAAAGCGGCGGCGCGCTGGTGTCCATCGCCCATCGGCCCAGCGTGGCGGTTTTTCACGATCAGCTGTGGACACTGGAAAAGCGCCCGGACGGTGCAGATGCGCTCTACCAGCTCAACGAAAAAAGCAGCGCCAGCGTGGCCGCATAAAAGCCGGATTGCCTGCGCGACAGAACGACGGCGCGCCGAACAGCAAAGCGCCCGAAAAACTGGCGGCCTGACAGCCAGCCAGGTGCCCGCCTCAAACCGGCGCGTTGGACAAGCTCGCCGTGTAAGCCAGAAACCCCCGCGCCCGCAATTCACACGCCGGGCACTGGCCGCAGCCGTAGCCCCAGGCGTGGCGGTGTTCGCG
>CAIYKK010000135.1 GCA_903926695.1 uncultured Burkholderiales bacterium | reverse complement strand
GGGCGCTTTGCCGCAGCTTGAGCGATGACCTGGAACGCATCGCTAGAACTCGACTACACCCGCCAGGCCGATAAAACCGTCGGCCATTTCCGCCACAGCGGGCCGCTGCGCATCCTGCAAAGCCTGTACCCGGAAGGGCCAGGCATTTGCCACAACGTCATCGTGCATCCGCCCGGCGGGCTGGTGGGCGGCGACACGCTGGATCTGACGTTCACCGCAGGCAGCGGGGCGCACGGCCTCATCACCACGCCGGGCGCGACGCGTTTTTACCGCTCGACCGGCGAGCGGGCGCTGCAAAACACCCGGCTGTCGTTAGAAGCCGGGGCGCGGCTCGAATGGCTGCCACTGGAAGCGATTTGCTACAGCGGCTGTCTGGCTGAAAACCGCCTGACGATGGACCTGGCCCCCGGCGCGGAGCTGATCGGCTGGGACGTAACCGCCTTCGGCCTGCCGGTGGCGAATCAGCCGTTTGAGCGCGGCCAGTTTTGCCAGCACATTGAAATGCCCGGCGTGTGGCTGGAGCGCGCCCGCATCGCCGCCGCCGACGCGCTGCTGCTGAACAGCCCGCTGGGGCTGGCCGGGCAGCGCTGCATGGCGTCGCTGTTTTTTGTTGCGGGCAGCAAATTGGAACGCCAGCGCCGCGAGTTGGCGCTCGATAGCGCCCGCGCCGTGATCGACGCGCATCCGCTGTGTACCAGCGCGGGAGCGACCAGCCCCGACGGTCAGGTTGTTGTGGTGCGGGTGCTGGCGCCGCTGGTCGAACCGGCGATGGGGCTGCTCAAGCAAATCTGGCAAGCCTGGCGCGCAGAGTTGTGGCAACTGCCCGCCGCCCTGCCGCGCATCTGGGCGATGTAGCGCGGCGCGGCGCAAGCGCCTGTCCTACGCACGCATAGGACGGCGCGGCAGGCCAACGTCAGCATTGTCTGGCAGCAGAAGGCCGGGCGGCATTTCACACTGAAGGTTTGGAGTTTCAAACAACAAAAGGAGTTTGACCGTGCAAGCCTTTGCCCCTTCCCGTCTTTTTTTCCAGCAACCTCTGCGCCGCCTGGACCGGCGGGCGGCGGCCCTCGGATGCGCTGCGCTGCTGGTGCTGGGTGCCGCCCTGCCCCGCGCCGCTTCGGCCCAGATGCACGGCAGCCGCGCCAGCGCCAATGCCACCGCCGAGGCCAGAAACGAGATGGCCGCCTGCAACAGCCCCACCAAAACCAAGGAAGAGCGCGCCGCCTGCCTCGATGAAGTGCGCAGGGCGCAGGCCGCCAATCGTCTCGGCAAGCTGCAGAACTATGGCGACTTCAGGGCCAACGCCCTCAAGCGCTGCGATATTTTTAAAGACAGCGCGGACCTGGCCGCGTGCCGGGCGCGGCTCCAGCAGGGCAACGCAGAAGGCAGCGTCGCCGAGGGCGGCATTTTGCGCGAGGCGGAAATCAAGGTGACGCCCGACACACCGCCCGCTCCCATGCCGACGCCCGCGCCAACGCCAGACACCCAAACCATGCCAACCGAGCCAGCCGCACCGGGCATGCAATAGCGCCTCGCCGCCGCAGCGCCCGCTCATTGCGCCGCTTGCCATTGCCCGCCGCGCACGATAGCGGTGGTCCGCGCAAAAAAAAGCGGCCCGAAGGCCGCCTGCAGTTGAAAAAACGCCGCCCTGCAAAGCGCGGCGCTTCTTGGCTCGTTTTAATTGCCGCCGGGCACCTTGCCTTCCACGCCCTTGACGTAGGTTTTCAAGCTGCCGAGGAACTTGTCGTCAGCGATCTTGTCTTTGGCCAGCAATTCCTTGCCGGTGTTGTCCATGATCGGGCCTTTCCAGATCGAGAACGTGCCGTCTCTGAGGCCAGCCTTCACTTCGTTGATGCGGTTTTTCGTGTCTTCGGGCACATCGGCGGCGATGGACACCAGGTCAATCGCGCCTTCTTTCACGCCCCACCAGGCCGAAGTGCCACCGGTCCATTTGCCTTCAAGCGCCTCGCCCACGGCCTTGACGTAATACGGCCCCCAGTTGATCACGGCGGAAGCCAAATGCGCTTTCGGGCCGTAAGCGGTCATGTCCGAATCCCAGCCAAAGGCGCGTTTGCCCATTTTTTCAGCCGTTTGCAGCACGGCGGACGAATCGGTGTTCTGGAACAAAACGTCGGCGCCGCCGTTGATCAGCGCGGTGGCGGCTTCGGTTTCTTTCGGTGGATTGAACCACTCGTTGACCCAGACCACCTTGGTTTTGATTTTCGGGTTCACCGACTGCGCGCCCAGCGTGAAGCTGTTGATGTTGCGCACGACTTCAGGAATCGGCACCGAACCGACCACGCCCAGCGTGCCGGACTTGCTCATCTTGCCCGCGACGACGCCCGCCATGTAAGCGCCTTCGTAAGTGCGGCTGTCGTAGGTGCGCAGGTTGGCGGCGGTTTTGTAGCCGGTGGCGTGCTCGAACTTCACATCTTTCAGATCAGCGGCGACCTTGAGCATGGGCTCCATGTAGCCAAACGTGGTGCCGAAAATCATCTTGTTGCCTTGAGTAGCCATGTCGCGGATCACGCGCTCGGCGTCGGCCGACTCTGGCACTTTTTCGACAAAACTGGTGATGACCTTGTCGCCGAAGGCTTTTTCAACCGCCTTGCGACCGTTGTCGTGGGCGTAGGTCCAGCCGCCGTCACCGACCGGGCCGACGTAGGCGAAAGCGATTTTCAGCGGCTCGGCCTTGGCGGGCGCGGACGCTGCTACCTTGGCCGGGGCGTGCGCAGGCTCGGGGGCAGCCTCTTTTTTGCCGCAGCCCGCGAGGGCGGCAGCGGCCACGGCAGACAGCGCCGCGAACTTGAGCAGGGAGCGTTTTTGCAGATCAGTCATGTTTTTCGCTTTCATCAAGGGTCAGGAAAAAGAATCGGGGCCAAGGAAAAAATCCGGGTTCATTATGCGGGCGAAACGCTACGCGCCGGGGTAAAACGGCTTGCCGATGGACGTGGGCATGTTGATGCGTATCCACAGCGGGTTACGCGAAATCAGCACCAGCACGACGATGGTGGCCAGGTAAGGCAGCATGCTCAGGAACTGCGGCGGCACATCCACGCCCAGCCCTTGCAGGTGAAACTGCAGCATGGTCACGCCGCCAAACAGATACGCGCCCGCCAGCACGCGGCCCGGCCGCCAAGTCGCAAAGGTGGTCAGCGCCAGCGCAATCCAGCCTTTACCGGCGATCATGCCTTCGACCCACAGCGGCGTATAAACCACCGACACATAAGCGCCCGCCAGCCCGCACAACGCCCCGCCCGCCACCACAGCAGCGAGTCGGATGCGCCGCACCGGATAACCCAGCGCGTGGGCCGACTCGGGGCTTTCGCCCACCGAGCGCAGCACCAGCCCGGCGCGTGTGCGGTACAAAAACCAGATCAGCCCAGCCGTCAGCGCCATCGCGATATACACCATAGGATGCTGGCGGAACAGCGCCGGGCCGACAAAGGGAATATCGGCCAGCAGCGGAATCGGATACAGCGTCTGCTCGGGCAGCTTTTCCTGCACGTACTTGATCCCGGCAAAGGCTGAAAAGCCGCTGCCAAACAAACTGAGCGCCAGCCCGGTGGCGTACTGGTTGGTATTGAGCCAGATCACCAGCGCGCCAAACACCGCCGCCAAAAAGGCC
>CAIYKK010000134.1 GCA_903926695.1 uncultured Burkholderiales bacterium | reverse complement strand
TCAAAAATGTGCGACGGGCGGCCCAGCTCGAACATCACATAGTTGGAAATATCCACCAGCGCCGTGACGCTGCGCTGGCCGCAACGCGCCAGCCGATTCACCATCCATGACGGTGTGGTGGCTTTCGTGTTCACGTTGCGCACCACGCGGCCTGAAAAGCGCCCGCACAAATCAGGCGCGCTGATTTTGACGGCCACGCGGCCCGCGTCAGCCACGGCCACCGCCGGGAAAGCGGGGGTGTTCAGCGGCGCGCCGGTCAGCGCGGCGACTTCACGCGCCACGCCATACACGCTCAGGCAATGCGCCAGATTCGGCGTGAGCTTGAGCGTGAACAGTGTGTCGTCGAGGTTCAAATGCTCGCGGATGTTTTGGCCGAGCGGCGCGTCGGGCGCCAGTTCCAGCAGGCCAGCGTTTTCTTCGGAGAGTTTCAGTTCGCGCGCCGAGCACAGCATGCCCTGGCTTTCCACGCCGCGCAGCTTGCCGACTTTGATCAAAAACGGCTTGCCATCTTCGCCGGGCGGCAGTTCCGCACCCACCATCGCGCAGGGAATCTTGATGCCGACACGCGCATTGGGCGCGCCGCAAACGATGGTCAGCAAACTGGCCTGACCGACATCAACCTGACACACGCGCAGGCGGTCAGCATTCGGATGCTGCACGGCCTCCTTGATTTCGCCCACGACGATATTCGTGAACGGCGGGGCAACCGGCTTGAGTTCTTCGACTTCAAGACCGGCCATCGTCAGCGTGTCGGCAAGTTGCTGGGTGGAAAGCGGCGGGTTGCAGAATTCGCGCAGCCAGGATTCGGGGAATTGCATGGGTTTTACCTTTTTCTTCTTGTTTTAGGACTGGAACTGGGACAAAAAGCGCACATCGCCGTCAAAAAACAGCCGCAGGTCGTTAACGCCGTAGCGCAGCATGGTCAAGCGATCCGGCCCCATGCCGAAAGCAAAGCCGATGTAATGCTCGGGGTCCAGGCCCATGTTACGCACCACGTTCGGGTGTACTTGGCCGGAACCGGCCACTTCCAGCCAGCGCCCGGCCAGCGGGCCGCTCTGGAACTGAATGTCGATCTCGGCGCTGGGCTCAGTGAACGGGAAAAAGCTGGGCCGAAAACGCAGCACCAGATCATCGCTTTCAAAGAAAGTGCGGCAAAAATCGGTGAACACATACTTCAAATCCTTGAAGCTGACGTTCTCGCCAATCCACAGACCTTCGCACTGGTGAAACATCGGCGAATGGGTGGCGTCGCTGTCCACGCGGTAGGTGCGGCCCGGCGCAATCACGCGGATTTCGGGCATACGGCCACCGGCTTCGATCAGCGCCTTGTGTTTTTTGACATGCTGGACGGCGTAGCGCACCTGCATCGGGCTGGTGTGCGTGCGCAGCAGGTTCGGGGCGGTTTCAGTGCCGCCCTCGACATAAAACGTGTCGTGCATGGAGCGGGCCGGATGGTCTTCGGGCGTGTTCAGCGCGGTGAAATTGAACCAGTCGGTTTCAATCTCCGGGCCTTGCGCCACGTCAAAACCCATCGAACCGAAAATCGCCTCAATCCGCTCCAGCGTCAGCGACACCGGGTGCAGGCCGCCCTGGGCGCGCTGGCGGCCGGGCAGACTCACGTCGAGCGCTTCGGCTTTCAGTTGTTTTTCCAGTTCGGCGTCGGCCAGCGCCTGGCGGCGCTCGGTGAGCGCGGTTTCAATGGCTTGCTTGGCCAGATTGATGGCGGCGCCACGGGATTTTTTTTCCTCGACCGACAGCTTGGCCATCCCCTTCATCAGCTCGGTGATGCGCCCAGACTTGCCCAGAAACAGCGCCTTGGCGTTTTCCAGATCAGCGGGCGTGGCAGCCTGCGCAAAACTGGTTTGGGCAGCGCTGACCAGTTCTTGAAGGGTATCGGCATCGTTCATAAATTCTCTTGTACGGGTAGGGATGCGGGGAAAATCACAAAAAAAGGGCCAGAGCCTTTTCAAGCTCCAGCCCTTTATTGGTTGCGCAAGCAGCTATTGATTCAATAGCACGCTGTCCTGAAAAATCAGGCAGCCAGCTTGGCTTTGGCCTGCTCGACGATGGCGCCGAAAGCAGCGCTGTCGTGAATGGCCATATCGGACAGAACCTTGCGGTCAATCTCGATACCGGCTTTTTTTAGGCCGTTGGTGAACTGGCTGTAGGTCAGGCCAAATGAACGGCTTGCAGCATTGATACGGGCGATCCAAAGGCGGCGGAACACGCGCTTTTTGTTACGACGGTCACGGTAGGCATATTGCCCAGCCTTCATTACCGCTTCTTTAGCGATACGGAAGAC
>CAIYKK010000133.1 GCA_903926695.1 uncultured Burkholderiales bacterium | reverse complement strand
GCGGGCTGGAGCGCTTTTCGTGCCCGACGCACTTCGGCAGCCGCTATGCGCGGCGGCTGGAACTCGCGCCCAACGTGAAGGTGCTGCTCGGCGCTAATTGCACCGGCATTCGGCTGCACAGCGACGGCGGCTCGGTGCGCTGCCTGGACGTGGCGACGCTGGCGGGCGGGCGCTTTTCCGTCGCGCCACGGGCCACGGCGCTGGCGATGGGCGGGCTGGAAACGGCTAGGTTGCTGCTGGCCTCGCGTGATGTGACGCCCGCAGGCGTGGGCAATTGGCACGATGCCGTGGGGCGCTATTACATGTGCCACATTGCGGGCAACGTCGGCCAGCTCACCGTTTATGGCCCGACGCACAGCGTGCGCCACGGCTACGAAGTCTCGCCCGAAGGCATTTACTGCCGCCGCCGCCTGTCAGTCGCCGCCAGCGAGCAGCAGCGGCTCGGGCTGGCCAACGCCGTGGCGCGGCTGCATTTTCCGCGCATCACCGATCCGGCGCATGGCAGCGGCGTGCTCTCGGGGCTGTTTTTGGCACGCAAATTCATAAGCTACGAAAACGGCAAGCGGCTCAATGACGGCGCGGCGGCCACGCCAGCGCTCTACGCCCGCCACCTGTTCAATGTGCTGACCGACCCGCTGGACACCGCCGCCTTTGGCGCGCACTGGCTGAGTCGGCGCACGCTGGCCGAGCGCAAATTTCCTTCGGTGATTTTGCGCAACCGCACCAACTGCTTCAGCCTGGAAGTCCAAGGCGAGCAAAGGCCGCTGGCCGACAGCCGCGTCACGCTGGGCGAGCGGCTGGACGCGCTGGGCATGCCGCAGTTGCGGGTGGATTGGCGCTACAGCCCAGCCGACATTGACTCAGTGCGCGGCACGCTCGACGTGCTGGCCGAGGAGTTTGCGCACAGCGGCGTGGCCCATTTTGCATACGACGCGGACACGCTGGAGCAAGACCTGATGCGCTTTGGCGCTTACGGCGGCCACCATCTCGGCACCGCCCGCATGGGCCACAACCCGCACACCAGCGTGGTCAACGCTGACTGTCAGGTGCATGGCGTGCATAACCTGTTTGTGGCCGGGAGCGCCGTGTTTCCCACGTCCAGCCAGGCCAATCCGACGCTCACGCTGATCGCCTTGGCGCTGCGGCTGGGCGGCACGCTGGCGCAGCGGCTGGCGGTCAGCCCCGCATTCATTGATGAGGAGGCTTGCGCATGAAAATATTGGTCTTGGGCGGCTCCGGCCACATCGGCAAACGTCTGCTGGAGCTGCTGGCGCTGCCGGACAGCGCCACTTGGGCCGAACCCACGGGCGCGTCCCGCAGCGCTGGCCCGCCGCAGGTCAAACCCGGCGGTTGGGTCACCGTCAACACCCGCGACGCCGCCGCGCTGACGACCGCGCTGCAGGGCTTTGACGCCGTGGTGAACTGCGTGGCGGGCAATGCGCGCTCGATTGCCCTCGGCGCGCAGGCGCTGGCGCAAGCCGCCCTGCGCACGGACTGCCAGCGCATCGTTCACCTGAGCACGATGGCGGTGTATGGCCCGGCGCAAGGCAACGTCAGCGAAAGCAGCCCGCTCAATGGCAGCATCGGCTGGTACGGCCAGGCCAAATGCGAGGCCGAAGCGCACATCGGCGCCTTTGTCCGCCAGGGCGGCGAAGCGGTGATGCTGCGCCCCGGCTGCGTCTATGGCCCCGGCAGCGCGCTGTGGGTCGGGCGCATTGGGCGCTGGCTGCAAACCGGGCGATTGGGCGACTTGGGCGTGGCGGGCGATGGCTGGTCGAATCTGGTTCACGTTGATGATGTCTGTCAAGCGCTGATGGCCGCGCTGCGCCTGCCGCTGCGGCCCGGCGAATTGCCGGTTTTTAACCTCGCCGCGCCCGACAGTCCGCGCTGGAACGACTATTTTGTCGATCTGGCGCTGGCGCTGGGGGCCACGCCGGTGCGCCGATTGAGCCCGAGCCAGATCCGGCTCGATGCCTGGCTGGCCGGGCCGCCGCTCAAGGCGCTCCAGCGGGTGATGAACTACGCCGGCGTCTCCAGCGCCCGGCTGCCCGAGCCGATGCCGCCGGGGCTGCTGCGCCTGTGGTGCCAGCACATTCGCCTGGACGCCCGGCTGGCGGGCGAGCAGCTCGCTCTGGACTGGACACCTTACGCCCAAGGCCTGCAAAGCTCCGCCGCCTGGCTGGGCGGCGGCCACCCATCGCACAACCCTGTGATGGGCAAGGCCACATGTTTGCACTGAAAGCCGACACCCACCGCTTGTTCGGACGCGCCAGCTGGCCGCTGACGCTCAAGGGCCTGCTGGTCAATTCCGCCTTTGGCCCGGTGGCCAGCTTGCGCCTGTGCCAGGCCGCACACCGGTTTGCGCCGCCGTGGCGCTGGCTGGCCTGGGTGCCCGCCAGAATCCTGCACGAGCTGACCTGCTGCCGCGCTGGCATTGAGCTGCCCTGGCGCACCCAGATTGACCCCGGCCTGACCCTCACGCACGGGCGTGGCATGGTGGTCAATGTCAACAGCCGCATCGGGCGCAACGTCACGCTGTTTCACGGCGTCACGCTTGGGCAGCGCGACGCCATTGACAGCAGCGGCAACCGCCAGACCAGCTACCCGGTGATTGAAGATGATGTGTGGATAGGGCCGCACGCCATCGTGGTCGGGGCGCGGGTTGGCAAGGGCAGCCGCATTGCGGGCGGCGCTTATGTGTACCAGGACGTGCCCGCTTATTGCGTGGTGCTGGGCAATCCGGGCAAGATCGTGAAAACCGAATGCACGCCCGATGTGGTCAACCGCTTTGACAGCTGAGGCGGGCGGCGGCGGGCGTTAAAAATACTTCATGACCGCCAGGTGCAGCGCCCGCACCAAAAACAGCGGATTGCCCACCACGTAGCGCCGAAACAGCCGGCGCGGCTCGCACCCCAGCCGAAACAGCCACTCCAGCCCCACGCGGCGCATCCACAGCGGCGCACGCGGCGTTTTGCCACCCAGAAAATCCAGAATCGCACCGCCGCACACAATCAAACACGGATAGGCCAGCGCCGCCCGCAGGGCGATGACCACCTCTTCCTGGCGCGGCATGCCCATGCCCAGAACGATAAGCGCCGGGCGGTGCGTGGCCGCCAGCGCGGTGTAATCAGCCGTCTGCAAAAAGCCGTGGGCGCTCACACAAGGGCTGTGCGGCGCAATCTGAAGCGCCACCACGCCCAAAGCGCGCTCCAGACTCGGGTTTTGCGTGCCGAACAGCGCAATGCAGCGCCCATCAAACTGCGCCAGCAGCCGGGGAATCAGGTCGGTTCCGTTGAGATTTCGGCCCGGCCGCATGCCCAGCAGCCCGAGCAAAATCGCCATGCCCGTGCCGTCGCGCAGCACCATGTCGGCGCTGTCCAGCGCTTGAAAAAACGACGGCGAAGCGGCCAGCAAATTCATCGCATGCGCGTTGGCAAACGCCAGCACAAAAGGCTGCTGCGGCTGACTCAGACGGGCCAGCAGCGCCTGCTCCTCGGCGGAGGTTTTCACGCGCTCGACCTTTTCCGCCATTTTTTGCCAGCGCTGGCGCCATTCCCCGGCGTCGCTCATGGGCTGGCTGACGCCTTGCGCGCTAGGCATCGTTCAGCACCGAGCCGACCAGCGTCACGCCAAATTCGCGCAGGCTCTGGGCACACTGGGCCATTTGCGCCATCGAGCTGCGCCCCTGGCGCGCCACGATCAGCGCCGCGCCTGCCCGCACGGCCACCGTGTGCGCGTCGGCGCAGACCGTGGCCGCTGGCGTGTCGATCAGCACCACATCGAAGCTTTCCCCCAGCGACTCCAGCAGCCGGGAAAATCCCTGCCGCCCGAGCAGCTCCTGCGGATTGGGCGGCAGCGCGCCCGCTGGCAACACCGACAGGTGCGGCAGCGCGGCAATGCCCGCCACCGCTTCGGTGCCAGCGCGGCCCGCCAGCATGTCGGACAGCCCCGCCCGCTGGCCCAGGTGAAACAGCTGGTGCTGGCGCGGCGCACGCAAATCGGCATCAATGAGCAAGGTGCGCTCGCCCAGTTGCGAAAACACAATCGCCAGATTGGCCGCCAGATAACTGCGCCCGTCCCCGCTGCCCGCGCTGACGATGGCCAGCCCCTTGCGGTCTTTGTCGCTGG